>NZ_MCRJ01000035.1 GCF_001720135.1 Methylobrevis pamukkalensis | reverse complement strand
CTCTGATGTGCCAATGGTCTCATCATGTCGGGGCCGCCGCCACATCAAAGAATGGGCGACTTCTGCCTGAAAAACAGGCAGCCATGAACCATATGGCCAAAGTCCTTGAAATTGCTGATCTGCTGGTATGCCAGCGGTTGCACCTGTTCCGATTCGGAACAGGTGCTTTGGTCATTCCCCACGGAATCGGCACAAGCCGGCCGGTTTCGCCGCGCGGCCGAGGGCAACGCATCCAGATCCGCGGTCTGCGGGTGCCGCAATCGATGCCGCCCGACTCAGATGCTCCAGTCGCGGCCGTCGAGATCGAGCAGGAAGCTGCGCGGCGAGCGGGCATAGCCGATCAGCCCGGCGAGCGCCGGCTGAGCGTGGGTGATGATCCCGGTGCCCATCGCCGCAAGCAGGGCCTGATGCGGCGCCTTGTCCTCGAAGGCGGCGCGGAAACGCCCGTTGCGCAGCACCTCGATCAGGCGCGGCGCGATGCCGCCGGCCAGATACACGCCGCCATGGGCAAGGAAGACCAGCGCCAGGTTGCCGACGGTGCGGCCGAGATAGTCGCAGAACAGTTCGACCGTCTCGTGCGCGGTCGGATCGCCGGCCTCGGCGGCGGCCGTCACCTCGGCCGGCGTGCGGCAGGGCGCCGGCACGGCGTCGGTACGCGCGATCGCCTGGTAGAGCCGGACGAGGCCGGAGCCGCAGATCAGCGTCTCGCCGGAGAACCGTCCGTCGAATCGCCCGTCGATCCGCTCGACGTTCGGCCAGATCGCCGCGTCGCGCGCGGTGGCCGGGGCAAGGTCGATATGCCCGCCCTCGCCGGCGATCGGCACCCAGGTGCCGCCGGCGCGCACGAGACCGGCCGCCCCGAGCCCGGTGCCGGGACCGACCACGATCTTGTTGCCGGTGGGCGACGGCATCTGGTGGCCGATCATCGTCAGGTCGTCGGGGCCGAGCGTCGGCAGCGCCAGCGCCAGCGCCTCGAAATCGTTGAACAGCATGACCCGGGCCAGATCGAACCGGGCGATCAGCGCGCGCGGCTCCACCACCCAGTGGCAGTTGGTGAGCGGGGTCCGGTCTTCCTGGATCGGCCCGGCGACCGCGAACATCAGCGTGCGCGGCGCCACATCGGTGAGCGGCAGGATCGCGTTGGCGAGCGCATCGGCGAGCGTCTCGTGATCGCGGGTCTGGAGCGAGGGCAGCAGGACGGGAGGCGCGGCCGCGTCGGCGAGCAGGGCGAAGCGGGCATTGGTGCCGCCGATGTCCGCAAAGAGCACCGGAAAGCCGAGGTCGTCGATGATTCCGCGCATCCGTACTCCCAGATCTGCCCCGCCCATGCCGCCCGTTGCAGGCAACCGGCGGCCTTTGTATCGGCTTTTTCCCGCCGTGACAAAGTCCGGCTCATCCTGCGCCCCCGGGCCGGGGCAACGGTGAATCCTGTCGGGATGTCACAAAAATAGTCCTGCAAAGCAATTGCTCTCACGACGGATTCGTATTTACTCGTCCGCAGCATCGCCGGGGGGAGCCGGCGTCGACCGAACGGTTCGCGCGGCTCCGGGTCCTTGGATCCGCACCGCCTCGAAGCTCTGGAGGGCCTGATGATGAGGATCGTGATTGGTGCCGCGCTTGCGGTGTTCCTGGCCGCGGGACAGGCGCTCGCCGTCGACGTCAAGCCGGCCGTCGTCTACGGAACCGGCGGCAAGTTCGACAAGTCCTTCAACGAGGCGGCCTACACCGGCGCGGAGAAGTTCAAGGCCGAGACCGGGATCGATTACCGCGACTTCGAGCCGACCAACGACACCCAGGGCGAGCAGGCGCTGCGCAACTTCGCCTCGCGCGGCTTCAATCCCGTGGTCGGCGTCTCCTTTGCCTGGACCACGGCGATCGAGAAGGTCGCCAAGGAGTTCCCCGACACGAAATTCTACCTGATCGATTCGGTCGTGCAGATGCCGAACGTGCGCTCGGTCGTATTCAAGGAGGAGGAGGGCTCCTTCCTCGTCGGCCTGCTGGCGGGCATGAAGTCGCAGACCAAGAAGGTCGGCTTCGTCGGCGGCATGGACATTCCGCTGATCCACAAGTTCGAATGCGGCTACGCCCAGGGCGCCAAGGCCGCCGACGCCAGCGTCGAGATCTTCCAGAACATGGTCGGCAGCACCGATGCCGCCTGGAACGACCCGGTGCGCGCCGGCGAACTGACCCAGGCGCAGTTCGACCAGGGCGCCGACGTGATCTATGCCGCCGCCGGCGCGTCCGGCCTCGGCGTGCTGCAGAAGGCGGCGGACGCCAAGAAGTTCTCGATCGGCGTCGATTCCAACCAGAACTACCTGCATCCGGGGTCGGTCCTGACCTCGATGGTCAAGCGCGTCGACGTTGCCGTCTACAGCGCCTTCAAGGACACGATGGACGACAAGTTCGAGGCGGGCGTGGTCGCCCTGGGTCTGGCCGACGGCGGCGTCGACTGGGCGCTCGACGAGCACAACGCGCCGGCCGTCACGGCGGAGATGAAGGAAGCGGTCGAAAAGGCCAAGGCCGAGATCATCGACGGCACCGTCATGGTCCACGACTACATGAAGGACAACGCCTGTCCGTTCTGACGGGAGGCAGAGGCGTGTCCGGGCGCAGGGCGGGTCGGGACGACGGGGCGGACGGCGGCGCGCGACTCTCGAGGTGCGGGACGACATGACGGCAGCTCCCGGGATCCTACCCCCCGCCATCGAATTCGTCGGCATCGACAAGCGCTTCGGCGCGGTGCACGCCAACCGCGACATCAACCTGAAGGTCGAAAGCGGGTCGATCCACGGCATCATCGGCGAGAACGGGGCCGGCAAGTCGACGCTGATGTCGATTCTCTACGGCTTCTACCAGGCCGACTCCGGCGAGATCCGTATCGGCGGCCGGCCGGTGACGATCCGCGGCAGCGAGGCGGCGATCGCCGCCGGCATCGGCATGGTCCACCAGCATTTCATGCTGGTGGAGAATTTCTCGGTGCTGGAAAACGTGATGCTCGGCGCCGAGGGCGGCCTGATGCTGGGTCCCGGCCGCGCGAAGGCGCGGGCCGAGCTGAAGCGGCTGGAGCGCGACTATGCGCTGGAGGTGGATCCGGACGCGCTGATCGAGGATCTGCCCGTCGGCCTGCAGCAGCGGGTGGAGATCCTGAAGGCGCTGTTCCGCGGCGCCGATATCCTGATCCTCGACGAGCCGACCGGGGTGCTCACCCCGTCGGAAGCCGACCACCTGTTCCGCATCCTCAAGGTGCTGAAGGCACAGGGCAAGACGATCGTCCTCATCACCCACAAGCTGCGCGAGATCATGGCGATCACCGACGCGGTGTCGGTGATGCGCCGCGGCGAGATGGTGGCGACAAGGCGCACGGCGGACACGACCGTGGAGGAACTCGCCGAACTGATGGTCGGCCGCCGCGTGCTGCTGCGGGTCGACAAGAGGCCGGCGGCGCCCGGCCCGGTGCGGCTCGGCGTGAAGGGCCTGACCGTGCGGGACGGACGCGGCGTGACCATGGTCGACGACGTGTCCTTCGACGTGCGTGCCGGCGAGATCGTCGGCATCGCCGGCGTCGCCGGCAATGGCCAGTCGGAACTTCTGGAGGCGATCGCCGGCATCCGCCGCGCCGTCTCCGGCGAGGTGGAGGTCTCCGGCGTGCCGACGGGCGTGTGCGGCGGCGCGGATCCTGCCAGGCTGCGGGCCATGAGCCTTGCCCACGTGCCGGAGGACCGTCACCACATGGGGCTGGTCCTGCCCTTCGAGGAGAACGAGAACGCGATCCTCGGCTATCACGACGACCCGGCGATCGGCCGCGGACCGTTCCTGTCGATCGACGCGATCCGCACCAGCGCCCGCGCGAAGATCGAGAAATACGACATCCGCCCGCCGGACTGCCGCCTGAAGACCGCCAACTTCTCCGGCGGCAACCAGCAGAAGATCGTGCTCTCGCGCGAGATCGAGCGCGATCCGGACGTCCTGCTCGTCGGCCAGCCGACCCGGGGCGTCGACATCGGCGCGATCGAGTTCATCCACCGCCGCCTCGTGGAGATGCGCGACGCCGGCAAGGCGATCCTGCTGGTCTCGGTCGAGCTCGACGAGATCCGCGCGCTCGCCGACCGCATCCTCGTAATGTTCGACGGCCGCCTCGTCGGCGAGGCCGGCCCGGAAACGGGCGAGCAGGCGCTCGGCCTGATGATGGCCGGCATCGACCCGGCGACGGAGGCCGCATCATGAGCGCCCGCACCGACCGGCTGCCGCCGTTTGCCGACTATGTGCTGATGCCGCTGATCAACCTCGCCATGGCGCTGCTGATCTCCGGCGTCGTCGTCGTCTTCATGGGCGAGAGCCCGTGGGAGGCGATGCTGACGATGCTGGACGGCGCCCTCGGGCGCGGCGAGGGCATCGGCTACACGCTGTTCTACGCCACCAGCTTCATCTTCACCGGCCTGTCCGTCGCGGTCGCTATCACTGCGGCCTGTTCAACATCGGCTCGGAGGGGCAGGCCTATGTCGGCGGTCTCGGCGCGGCGCTGGTGGCGCTGGCGCTGGACGGCCTGCTGCCCTGGTATCTGACCATGCCGGTGGCGATCCTCGGCGCGGCGGTGTTCGGCGCCGCCTGGGCCTTCATCCCCGGCTGGCTGCAGGCCTATCGCGGCAGCCACGTGGTCATCACCACGATCATGTTCAACTTCATCGCCTCGGCGATGATGGTCTACCTGCTGGTCAACGTGCTGCGCCCGGCCGGCCGGATGTCGCCGGAAACGCGCACCTTCCTGGATGGCGGCACCTTGCCGAAGCTCGGCTGGCTGCTGGACTGGTTCGGCCTGTCGATCGGCGCCGCGCCCTTCAACCTCTCCTTCCTGATCGCGCTGGCCGCCGCCGTCGCGGTCTGGCTGCTGATCTGGCGCACCCGTCTCGGCTACGAGATCCGCACCACCGGAATAAGCCCCTCGGCGGCGATCTATGCCGGCATGCCCTATGGCCGGCTGGTGGTGGTGGCGATGCTGATCTCCGGCGCGCTCGCCGGGCTGATGGCGCTCAACGTGGTGATGGGCGACAGCCAGCGCCTGCAGGTGGAATTCGTCGGCGGCGCCGGCTTCGTCGGCATCGCGGTGTCGCTGATGGGCCGCTCGCACCCGGTCGGCATCGTCATCGCCTCGATCCTGTTCGGCGTCCTCTACCAGGGCGGCGCGGAGCTCGCCTTCTGGTTCCCCACCATCAGCCGCGACCTGATCGTCGTGATCCAGGGGCTGGTCATCCTCTTCACCGGCGCGCTGGAACACATGTTCCGGCCGGCGCTCGTCGCCCTGTTCGCCCCGCGCGGCGCGCGGGCCCCGGCCTGAAGGAGGCGGCGATGGACCTGTGGCAGTTCCTGTTCCTCCTCGCCGACGCCGTGCCCTCGGCGATCCGCCTCACCGTGCCGCTGCTGTTTGCCGCCCTTGCCGGCCTGTTCGCCGAGCGCTCGGGCGTCTTCGACATCGGCCTCGAGGGCAAGATGCTGGCCGCGGCCTTCGCGGCGGCGGCGGTCGCCCATGTCACGCTGTCGCCGCTGGCGGGGCTGGCCTGCGCGATCGTCGTGTCGGTGCTGCTCGCGCTGCTGCACGGCTTTGCCTCGATCACCCATCGCGGCAACCAGATCGTCTCCGGCGTCGCGATCAACTTCATCGCCTCCGGCCTGACCGCCACCCTGGCGATCGCCTGGTTCAAGAAGGGGCCGCAGACGCCGCAGCTGCCCGGCGAGGCCCGCTTCGGCGAGATTGCCTGGCCGTTCCCCGATCTCACCGGCGACCTGCCGGTGATCGGCTGGCTGATGTCGCGGGTGCTGTTCGGCCACAATGTCCTCACCTATGTCGCCTTCCTCGCCGTGCCGCTGACCTGGTGGATCATCTACCGCACCCGCTTCGGCCTGCGGCTGAGGGCGGTCGGCGAGAATCCGGCGGCGGTCGACACCGCCGGCGTCTCGGTCGCCTTCCTGCGCTACCGCGCGCTCGTCTGCACCGGCGTGCTCTGCGGCTTTGCCGGCACCTATCTGTCGATCGCCCAGTCGTCGCTGTTCGTGCAGGACATGACGGCCGGAAAGGGCTACATCGCGCTGGCGGCGCTGATCTTCGCCAAGTGGCGCCCGGTGCCGGTGATGTTCGCCTGCCTCTTGTTCGGCTTCCTCGACGCCGTGTCGATCCGCATGCAGGGCATGCCCGTGCCGCTGATCGGCGAGGTGCCGGCGCAGGTGTTCATGGCGCTGCCCTATGTCCTCACCGTCATCCTGCTCGCGGGCTTCATCGGCAAGGCGATCCCGCCGAAGGCCGGCGGCGTGCCCTACACCAAGGAGCGCTGACCTTGACGCCCCACGACCTCGCCGCAGTGACCGGCAGCCCGATCAAGGCCGTGCTGTTCGACAAGGACGGCACGCTGCTCGACTTCCAGAAGACCTGGGAGCCCGCGCTGCGGGTGGCCGCCGAACATGCCGCCACCGGCAATCCGGCGCTGGCCCGCCGGCTGCTCGCGGTCGGCGGCATGGATCCCGAAAGCGGTCTCGTTGCCGCCGACAGCCTGTTTGCCGCCGCCAGCACCGCCGAGATCGCCGAGGCCTTCGTGGCGACCGGCAGCCCGTTTTCCGTGGACGTCCTCACCGCCGCGCTCGACCGGATCTTCACGGCGGCCGTCGCCGACGCGGTCGTCGTCACGGATCTCGCCGCCTTCTTCGCCCGGCTGAAGGCGCGAGGTCTTGCCACCGGCATCGCCAGTTCCGACAGCGAGGCGGCGATCCGCGGCCTGATCGCGCGCTTCGGCATGGAGGACCTCGTCGATTTCGTCACCGGCTACGACACCGGCCACGGGTCGAAGCCGGAAGCGGGCATGCTGCTCGCCTTTGCCGCCGCGGTCGGCGTCGCCCCGCAGGAGGTGGCGATGGTCGGCGACAGCGTCCACGACATGAAGATGGCGCGCGCCGCCGGCGCCGGCGCCTGCTACGGCGTCCTCACCGGTGCCGGAACGCACGCGAGCCTGACGCCGGAAGCGGACGGCTGCCTTGCGAGCATCCTTGAGGTCGAGGCATTGCTGCTGGCGCGGGCCGGAGTCTGAGGGGCAGCCCGCGTCCCGGCCCTGGGTCCCTGCTCCGGGTCGCGGGCCGGCCGGTGGAAAATCCTGCTCCGGCGATCCGGCTTGCGACGGCACGGCGAAAGTGATCCGCAGCCGGGCGCTTGCCTTTGGAATGATTTTCCAGATAATGGCGCGGTTGGCGGGCCGTAAGGGGCCCGCAGCATCGACGTGCGCTGCGCCGGGGCAACGGGCCGCCGCGTCACGTTTCGCCTGCCTTGAGATCGCGTGCGTGAGGCCGGATTTCGGGGCGCGATGCCGGACGATCCGCCCGGCCTCGCTCTGGCCGCCCGGTCCTTCATGTTCCCGCCGGAACCGGAGACGGGCGCCGCGCACGGTCGACAACGTTCGTCACGTCGCACGACCGAACCGGAACAGGAGTTCCGGCGTTATCGCTCACCACCATGTTCCGGTGCACGGCGTCCGCCCGTCCACATCCGACGGCGGCCATCCCGAGCAGCGCGAGGAGACCGTTCTTGGAGCCATTCGACCCGCTGTTTGCCGCAGCCCGTGCCGCCCGCGAAAAGGCCCATGCGCCCTATTCGCGGTTTCATGTCGGCGCTGCGGTGATCGACGAGGCTGGCCGGATTCATGCCGGCTGCAACATCGAGAACGCCTCCTACCCGGAAGGCTGGTGCGCGGAGACATCCGCCATATCACACATGATCATGGCCGGAGGACGGCGGATCGTCGCCGCTCTGGTCGTCGCCCCGCGCATCACCGGCGGGCGCTTCTGCACGCCCTGCGGCGGATGCCGCCAGCGGCTCGCGGAGTTCTCCGGCCCCGACACGCCGGTCTACGTATCCGACCCCGAGGGAGCGCATGCCGTCTTCGCGATGGCCGCGCTGCTGCCCGAGGGTTTTTCTCTGGAGGGATCAGAATGACCACTCACCTCGGCACCGTTGCCGCCAACCAGATCATGGAACTGCGCCCGGCCGCCTACAAGGTCGGGCTGGTGCTCGGATCCGGCCTCGGCGATTTTGCCGCCTCCGTGGAGGATGCGGTGCATGTGCCCTTCGCCCGCCTGCAGGGCTTTCCGATGTCGACGGTGTCCGGCCATGCCGGCGAGATGATCGTCGGCCGGATTGCCGGTGTCGACGTCGTCGTGATGTCCGGGCGGCTGCACTATTACGAACAGGGCGACGCCGCGACCATGCGCGCCCCGATCGAGACCTTCGCGGCGCTCGGCTGCTCGGCGCTGGTGCTGACCAACTCGGCCGGAAGCCTCGATCCGGACATGGGGCCGGGCGAACTGATGCTGGTCAACGACCACATCAACTTCGCCGGCATCAATCCGCTGTTCCGCGAGACCTCGGACCGGCGCTTCGTGGGCATGGTCAACGCCTATGACGAGGAGCTTGCCGGCCTGTTCCGGCAGGCGGCTGTGGCCGAGCAGGTGCGGCTGCATGAGGGCGTCTACATGTGGTTCTCCGGCCCCTCCTTCGAGACCAAGGCCGAAATCCGCGCCGCGCGCATCCTCGGCGCCGATGCGGTCGGCATGTCGACGGTGCCCGAGGTGATCCTCGGCCGCTTCTTCGACATGCGGGTCGCGGCGATCTCGACCATCACCAACCTTGCGGCCGGCATGACCGGAGACGAACTCTCCCATGCCGAGACCAAGGCCGTGGCGCCGCAGGGCGCCGAGAAGCTTGCCCGCATCCTGCCGCGCGTGATCGCGGCCTATGCCGGCGAGCGCAGCCAGGCGGCGGCCTGACCCGGCGGCGCGGATGACCCTGCGGACTTGACCTTGCCGTGCCGCCGCCCAAAGTGGCGGCGGACCACCGGGAGGACGGGCATCGATGCTGCCGCAGGAGATCATCCGCCGCAAACGCGACGGCGGCCGGCTTTTGGCCGCCGAGATCGGCTTTCTCGTCGAAGGCCTGATGCGCGGCGAGGTGCTGCCCGAGCAGATGTCCGCCTTCGCCATGGCCGTGTGCCTGCGCGGCATGGACCAGGACGAACGCGTGGCGCTCACCCTGTCGATGCGCGACAGCGGCACGCGGCTCGACTGGTCGCACCTGCCGGGTCCGGCGCTCGACAAGCATTCCAGCGGCGGCATCGGCGACACGATCTCGCTGCTGCTCGCCCCGGCGATCGCCGCCTGCGGCGGCTTCGTGCCGATGATCTCCGGACGCGGCCTTGGCCACACCGGCGGCACGCTCGACAAGCTCGACGCCATTCCCGGCTATGTCAGCCAGCCCGGCACGGACCGCTTCCGCCAGGTGGTGCGGGAGACCGGCTGCGCGATCATCGGCCAGACCGACGACCTCGCCCCGGCCGACCGGCGGATCTACGCGATCCGCGACGTCACCGGCACGGTGGAATCGCTCGACCTCATCACCGCCTCGATCCTGTCGAAGAAGCTTGCCGCCGGCCTCGATGCGCTGGTGCTCGACGTCAAGTGCGGGTCGGGCGCCTTCATGGCCGATCTGCCCGCCGCCCGCGATCTGGCCTCAAGCCTCGTCTCGGTCGCCAACGGCGCGGGCTTGCCGACCACGGCGCTCGTCACCGACATGAACCAGCCGCTGGCGACGGCTGCCGGCAACGCGCTGGAAGCGCGCCTTGCGGTCGACGTGCTGACGGGGGTGGCGGCCGAGCCGCGCCTGATGGCGGTGACGCTTGCGCTCGGCGCCGAACTGCTGCGGCTCGGCGGGCTTGCGCCGGACATCGAGGCCGGCCGGCGCAGTCTGGAGGCTGCGTTTGCCTCGGGCCGCGCCGCCGAGGTGTTCGCGCGGATGGTGGCCGCCCTCGGCGGACCGGGCGATCTGCTGGAGCGGCCGGAGGCGCATCTTGCCGCCGCGCCGGTGGTCCGGCCGGTCTGGCCCGTGCAGCCCGGAACCATCACCGCGATCGCCACCCGCGAGATCGGCGTCGCCATCATCGCCATGAGGGGCGGGCGGACCGCGCCCGACGCGGTGATCGATCCGGCCGTCGGCTTCTCGGCGCTGGCCGGCATCGGCGCTAGCGTCGGTTCCGATCGACCGCTCGGCATTGTCCACGCCCGCGACGACGCGCAGGCGGAGGCCGCCGCCCGGCGGCTCCGCGCCGCCGTCCTGATCTCCGACGGGCCGGCGACCGACCTGAGGCCAGCCGGCGGACCCGGCGCGGCCTTGCCGCTTCTGCTTGAGCGGATTGCCGTCTGATTAACCTTTGATGGAAAAAAGTCGATCTTGTGCTGGCGATGCCGTTTTTCGAACGCAATTCCGGGGATTGCGCAGAATCGGGTCTCGTTTCCAGCCAAACGTGCATTAGTTAATGGTCAGAAACATTTTATTCCGATCCTCAGGGCACATAACAAGAATGACACGCGCCGTCCTGATCGTTCTCGACAGCCTGGGCATCGGCGGCGCCCCGGACGCGGCGGAGTTCGGCGATGCCGGTGCCAACACGCTTGGCCACATCGCCGACCGCTGCGCGGCCGGTCTGGCCGACCTGCCGGGCGTGCGCAGCGGCCCGCTGACCCTGCCCAATCTCGCGGCCCTCGGCCTTGGCGCCGCCGCGGAAGCCGCCACCGGCCGGCGCCCACCCGGCATCAGCACCGCGCCGCTGCGTGGCCGCTACGCGGTTGCCGACGAGGTGTCGCGCGGCAAGGACACGCCGTCCGGCCACTGGGAAATCGCCGGCGTGCCCGTGCCCTTCGCCTGGACGGTGTTTCCGAAGACCCAGCCGACCTTTCCGGACGACGTCACCGCCGCGCTGATCCGCGAAGGCGGCCTGCCGGGCGTCCTCGGCGATCGCCATGCCTCGGGAACCGAGATCATCGCCGAACTTGGCGAGGAACATCTGCGCAGCGGCAAGCCGATCGTCTACACCTCCGCCGACTCGGTGCTGCAGATCGCCGCCCACGAGACCCATTTCGGTCTCGACCGTCTGCTCGATCTCTGCCGGATCGCCCGGCGCATCGTCGATCCCCTCGGCGTCGGCCGGGTGATCGCGCGCCCCTTCACCGGCGAGAGTGCGCAAACGTTCACCCGGACCGCCAACCGGCGCGACTATGCCGTGCCGCCACCGGAGCCGACCCTGCTCGACCGGGTGGTCGCCTCCGGCCACAGGGTGATCGGCGTCGGCAAGATCGGCGACATCTTCGCCCATGTCGGGGTCACCGAGGTCCGCAAGGCCGACGGCAACGCCGCGCTGGTCGATGCCACGCTGGCGGCGATGGACGAGGCTGGGCCGGGCGACCTGGTGTTCACCAACCTCGTCGACTTCGACATGCTGTTCGGCCACCGCCGCGACGTCGCCGGCTATGCCGCGGCGCTGGAAGCCTTCGACCGGCGCCTGCCGGAGCTCACCGGAAGGCTCGGATCGGGCGATCTCCTCGTCCTCACCGCCGACCACGGCTGCGACCCGACGTGGCCCGGCACGGACCACACCCGCGAGGCGGTGCCCGTGCTGATGACGGGACCGGGGCTCACGGCGGGCTACGCCGGCCGCCGGGCGACCTTCGCCGACATCGGCGAAACGGTTGCCGCCTGGCTCGGCCTGCCACCGGGGCCGCACGGCACGTCCATGCTGTGATCGGAATCCGTCAGCGCCCGGCCGCGTCCTCCGAGGTTGCCGGCGCATCCCCGCTCATGCCACCTTCGTGACACCTGAATCCAGCGGATCGCCGACCTTGCCGCTTCCGTCCGACCTGCCGAAGATCGAACTCCACTGCCACATCGAGGGCGCCGCACCGCCGGCCCTCGTCCGCCGGCTGGCGGGCCGCCATGGCATCGACGTTTCCGGCCTGTTCACGAAAGACGGCGGCTATGCCTGGACGGATTTTTCCTCGTTTCTCGCCGCCTACGACCGCGCGGCGCAGGTCTTCCGCAGCGCCGAGGATTTTGCCGACCTCGCCGAGACCTATCTTTTCGCCTCCGCGGCCGAGGGCGTGATCTACACCGAGGTGTTCATCTCCCCGGACCACGCAAGGCGCAGCGGTATCCCCTATGCCGACTATCTCGGCGGCCTCGCCGAGGGCATGGCCCGGGCCGAGGCCGGCCATGGCATCATCGGCCGGATCATCCCGCTGATCGAGCGGCATTTCGGGCCCGAGGCGGCGCACGAGGCAGTGCGCACCGCGCTCGCCCATCTTCATCCGCGTGTCGTCGGCTTCGGCATGGCCGGTGACGAGCGGATGTTCGCCGTCGCCGACTTCGCGCGCGCCTTCGCGCTGGCGCACGAGGCCGGCCTGCCGCTCACCTGCCACGCCGGCGAGGTCTGCGGCGCGGCCAGCGTCGCCGAGGTGATCGACGCGCTTCCCGTTCGCCGCATCGGCCACGGCGTGCGCGCGATCGAGGACGCGGCGCTCGTCCGCCGCCTTGCGGAGGAGGGGATCGTGCTGGAGGTCTGCCCGGGCTCGAATGTCGCGCTCGGCGTCTATCCCCGCCTGGCCGACCATCCTCTCATCCGCTTGCGTGATGCCGGGGTGAAGGTGACGCTGTCGTCGGACGATCCGCCCTTCTTCGGCACCTCCATCGGCCGCGAATATGCGGCGATCGCCGAAACCTTCGCGCTCCCGCCGGGCGAGATGCTGGCCTTCACGCAGACCGCGCTCGACGCGGCCTTCTGCGACACCGCGACCAGGGCGCGGCTCCAGACGCGACTGGAGGGATGGCGACCGCCGGCGGCCGGCTGAGGCCGGCCGCGTCTTCCACGGCTCACCCTTTCCAATGCCCGGAAAAGACGCCATATCTTTTCTTTGAACCTCGAGGCGCGCCGCATCGGCGCGAGGTGACATGAGCGACAGCGGCAACCGGACCTCCCACATCCGCCTCACCTCCCATCCCGGAACCGGCGCACCCGTGCGCTTTCCGGTGACATGGGGCAAGGCGGACCCGCGCGAACGCGGGCCGGTGATCGGCAGCGTCACCCGCCCCGGCGACCGCAACACCATCGGCAGCCACGGCGGCTCCTATTCGCTCTACCGGGCGCTCGCCGTCTCGTCCGGCGCGCTCAACCCGATGCAGCGGCCGGACCTCACCAACACCTCGCCGGTGGTCCAGTTCGGGCCCTATCCGCAGTGGGGCGAGCCCGGCAAGATCGTCTCGCTCGACCCCTTCGGACACATGGTCGCCGAGGTCTACCGCGACCTGATCGCCGAGGGCGTCGACATCCGCCCGACCATCGCCATCACCAAGGCGCGGCTCACGGTCGTCGAACTGCAGCAGGCGATCCGCGACAAGCGCCTCAAGGTCGACGGCGACATCGTCCGCGAGCAGGGCGACATCTC
Organism: Methylobrevis pamukkalensis; assembly: GCF_001720135.1. Lineage (GTDB taxonomy): Bacteria > Pseudomonadota > Alphaproteobacteria > Rhizobiales > Pleomorphomonadaceae > Methylobrevis > Methylobrevis pamukkalensis. The sequence goes on along the minus strand of NZ_MCRJ01000035.1, from coordinate 19,844 downwards.
GGTGATCAAGGCGGCGGTCGATCCGGTCTGGCACCTGCCGGGAATCGCCGCGCGCTTCGACGTGTCGGAGGACAAGCTGCGCCGCACCCTGTTCGAGCAGACCGGCGGCATGTATCCCGAGCTCGTCACCCGGCCGGATCTCGAAGTGTTCCTGCCGCCGATCGGCGGCCAGACGCTCTACATCTTCGGCGATCCGGCGGCGATCACCGACCCGAAACGGCGGCTGACCTGCCGCGTCCACGACGAGTGCAACGGCTCCGACGTGTTCGGCTCGGACATCTGCACCTGCCGGCCCTATCTGGTCCACGGCATCGAGGAATGCGTGAAGGAGGCCCAGGCCGGCGGCGCGGGCCTCATCGTCTACAACCGCAAGGAAGGCCGCGCGCTCGGCGAGGTCACCAAGTTCCTCGTCTACACGCCCGCAAGCGGCAGGAGGGCGGCGACACCGCCGCCAAATACTTCGAGCGCACCGAATGCGTCGCCGGCGTGCAGGATGCCCGCTTCCAGCAGCTGATGCCGGACGTGCTGCACTGGCTCGGCATCACCCGCATCGACCGCTTCGTCTCCATGTCGGACATGAAATACGACGCAATCACCGGCTCGGGCATCGAGATCGGCGAGCGCGTGCCGATCCCGGCCGACCTGATCCCGATCGACGCCATGGTCGAGATGGAGGCCAAGAAGGCGGCCGGCTATTTCACGCCGGAGGAGCCGCCGGCCGTGGAGGATCTTCTCGCCACCCGCGGGCGGCCGATCGAGGAGTATTGAAGTTTATCCGGGCGCGCCCGTTTCCGGGCTCACCCCCCTCCTTGTTCCTCCCCCACAAGGGGGGAGGAGACGATGAATGTGAGATCTCCCGAGGCAGCCGGCCTTGCGCCGTAACGGGAGCTCCTTTCATGAAAGCCGCTTCAATCCGGCGTCCCCTCCCCCCCTTGTGGGGGAGGGACAGGGAGAGGGGTCTGCGGCCTCTCCTCTTACTCCGCCGCCTCCGAACCCACCGGAACTTCGCATGACCCCCGCCGATCTCCTCTCCGCCGCCGCCGTCCGTGACCGGGCCCATGCCATGCTGGCGCTTGCCCTCGACGGCCGGCTCGATCATTTCGACGTCGATCTCGCCCGCCTCGACGCGGCGGCCGACTATGTGATCGCGGTGATCCGCGACAATTACCCCGACCTCGACGTGCCCTTCCACGCCCGCTGGCGGCATTTCGAGGCGGGGGGCATCGACCGCTGGGGCCTGATCTGCATGGCCCGCGAGTTCGAGACCATGGAGGAGGGGGCCCGCGCGGCCTTCGATCTGGCGATCCTGTCGGTGCTGCTCGACGCCGGCGCCGGCGCCGACTGGTCCTATGTCGAGGCCGCGACCGGCGAGACCTTTGCCCGCTCCGAGGGGCTGGCGGTGGCGAGCCTCGCGATGTTCGTCTCGGGGATGTTCTCCAACGTGCCGGCCGACCCGTTCCGGGCCGATGCCGCCGCGCTCGCCGCCCTTGGCGCGGACGAGATCGCCGAGGGCTTCCAGGTCGGACCCGGCAACCCGATGGTCGGCCTCGAGGGCCGCGCCGGCCTCGTCAACCGGCTCGGCCGGGTGGTGGCCGCCAATCCGGAGGTGTTCGCCCTTGCCGACGATCCGCGACCGGGCGGCCTGTTCGACCATCTGAAGGACAAGGCCACGGACGGCGTGCTGCCGGCGCCGGAGATCCTCAAGGCGGTGCTCGCCGCCCTCGGGCCGATCTGGCCGGGGCGCATCATTGAGGACGGCGTCGATCTCGGCGACTGCTGGCGCCATCCCGCGCTCGTCACCGAGGACGCGACCACCGGCCTCGTGCCGATCCACAAGCTGTCGCAGTGGCTCAGCTACTCGCTGATCGAGCCGCTGGAATGGGCCGGCATCACCGTCACCGACGTCGACGGCCTCACCGGCCTTGCCGAATACCGCAACGGCGGCTTCCTGGTGGACGCCGGCGTGCTGGTGCTGAAGGACCCTGCCGAGGCGGACACGCCGCAGGAGGTGTCCTCAAAGCTCGTCGTGGAATGGCGCGCACTCACCGTCGCGCTCCTCGACCGGATTGCCGACGCGATCCGGGTCAAGCTCGGCGAGACGGCCGAGACCCTGCCGCTCGCGAGGGTGCTCGAAGGCGGCACCTGGGCGGCCGGGCGGAAGATCGCGAAGGAAAAGCGCGCCGGCGGCGGCCCGCCGATTTCGGTGATCAGCGACGGAACGGTGTTCTAATCGTCGGAACAGTGATTTAGTCTCGTCGGGGACGAGAGGGGCACGAGGGGATTCCATGGACGGCGTGACGGTGATCGATCATCCGCTGGTGCAGCACAAGCTGACCATCATGCGCGACAAGGAAACCTCGACCGCAGGTTTCCGCCAGCTGCTGCGCGAGATCGCGACGCTGCTCTGCTACGAGGTGACCCGCGATCTGGAGCTCTCGCTCACCGAGATCGAGACGCCGCTGGAAACGATGCAGGCGCCGATGCTGACCGGCAAGAAGCTGGTGTTCGCCTCGGTGCTGCGCGCCGGCAACGGCCTGCTCGAAGGCATGCTCGACCTCGTCCCCTCCGCCCGCGTCGCCCATGTCGGCCTCTACCGCGACCCGAAGACGCTGACGGCCGTCGAATACTATTTCAAGGCGCCGGACGACATCGCCGACCGCCTGACGATCGTCGTCGACCCGATGCTGGCGACCGCCAACTCGGCCGTCGCCGCCGTGGAGCGGCTGAAGGAGCGCGGCGCGAAAGAGCTTCGCTTCGTCTGCCTGCTCGCCGCCCCCGAGGGCGTCGAGCGGTTCCGCGGCGAGCATCCGGACGTCCCGATCTACACCGCGGCGATCGACCGCCAGCTCAACGAGAAGGGCTATATCGTGCCCGGCCTCGGCGATGCCGGCGACCGGATGTACGGCACGAAATAGCCGCCGGGTCCCGGCTGCATCCGGGAGATCTCGCGATTTGCAGCGACCGCGTCAGCACCCCGTCAACCCTTCGCGGCGAAACCCCCGTCGCAAGGGGCTCCCAACCGCGGATGTTCACACCGTGTTCATGGCCCGCGGCCCAGTCTTGTCGAAAGGCAAGACCACTGCGGGAGACGGGTAATGGCACGGATGATCTTCATGGCCATGTTGCTGATGGCCTGCGTCGGGGTTGCGGTGCCCTGGCTCGATCAGGCGTCGATGCCGTCGGCGTCGGTCGCAACCATGAGCGATGGCGCAGCCGGCCGCTCCGGCCGCGTCGAGGTGCCCGGCGGTCGCGACGGCCATTATCTCGTCGAGCCGACCGTCAACGGCACGTCGGTGTCGATGATGGTGGACACCGGCGCGACGCTCGTTGCCCTGCGCGAGAGCGACGCCCGCCGCCTCGGCTTCTTTCTCGCTCCCTCCGACTACAACGCTGCCGTGAGTACCGCCAACGGGGTGATCCACGCCGCACGTGTGAAGCTCGACCGGATCGAACTGAAGGGCATCGAACTGCGCGGCGTCGACGCGATGGTGCTGCCCGACAGGGCGCTCGGCGGCAATCTGCTCGGCATGAGCTTTCTCGGCAAGCTCGCCCGCTTCGAGATCGGCGACGGCCGCCTCGTGATGGAGCAGTGACGGGACGAGACGGCGACCTCTGATCGCGCAGGCGAGCCCCGACAGCGAGGGCCACCGTCGGGATCCCGAGATGAGACAAAGGGAAAAGGCGGCCGACCGGGCATTTCCGGTGGCCGCCTTTTCCTTTGTCAGGGTGTTCCAAGAAGGGGTTTCTTCCGCCGCCGGGCGGCGCCGCCACCGGCGGGGACCGGTGCCGTTCTGGGGCCATCCGGTCGAAGCCGGCCCCTCGTCAGCTCTGGCGCGAACTGGCGAGGCCGGTATGGACGCGTTCGGTGGCGCCGCGCAGGATGACGCGGACCGAAGTCTCGTCCTCGGTGGAGGCAAACTCCGACACCTGGCCGCGCACGCGCTTGACCGCAGTGCGCAGGGCCGCCAGCGCCAGTTGCCAGTCGGCTGCGCTGGCCGAGCCGTCGTCATGGGCCTGGGCCGCGGCGGGGGGATAGGCGCGGAAGGTGTAGCCGGCGGTCTCGAAGTTGATGCCCTTGCCCTCCACGACAAGGCGCACCGGCGTCGAACCGGCGCGGGCGAACACGCTCAGCAGGCCAAGGCGGACGATGGCCTCGACGTCGGCGGCAGCCCCGCTGACGATCGGCCCCTCCAGCGACACGTCGGCCTCGCCGACGAGGCCGGCGGCCTGCGCGTCCCGGATCCAGTTCACCGCAAGCGGCAGCGGGTCGATATGCTCGTCGGGGCCGGACGGCGACGGCGCCAGCAGCGCGAGGCAGCTTTCGAGCATCAGCTTCAGTTCGAGCTGGCGCCGGGCCCGCTCGCGGATCTCGCGCTCGGCAAGGCCCGCGCGCTCGGCGCTCTCCTGGCCGCTGCGCTGCAGGCTGGTGACGTCGGTCAGGAGGATGACCGTCGACTGGCCGGCCTCTTCCGACCCCGCCTTCACGGCATCGGCGAGCATGAAGGTCGGCACGCGCGACTCCAGCGCCTCTACGAGACGCGAGCCCTCGCGCAGCGCGCCGGCGCACTGGGTGAGCGTCATCCGCTCGCCGCTGTCGACCATGCGCAGGTTGGTCGGCAGCGGCAGGCCGTCGTCGCCGTAGCGCAGGGCCAGCAGCCGTTCGGCGGCCGGATTGGCCGACAGCAGGGCGCCGCCCGCGGACACCTGGACGAGGCCGGTCGGCGCGTTGCTCAGCAGCGCGTCGGCCACCATCACCCGCGTGCGCCAGGCGGCGGCGATCTGGGTCAGAAAACTGTCGATGTTGCGCGCCATCCGGCCGATCTCGTCGGACCGCGCCATGGCGCAGAGCTGGCGGTCTGCGGCCTCCGGATGCTCGATCGCGGCGGCCAGCACCGCGGCGATCCGGCGCGCCGGCCGGGCGATGCGCCGCTGCACCACCATCGCGGCAACCGCGGCAGCGACGAGGCTGATGACGAGGGCCGCAAGGCGCAGGCGCGCGACATTCCGGGCCACGATGGTGCGCATCGGGGTCGTGTCGACCCGCAGCAGAAGATGAAAGGGCGTCTCCGTCACGACGGGCGCGATGTGGAATTCGGCGCGTGCCTCTTCGGGGCTTTCCGGCGCGGGAACCACGCCATGGCGCAGGGCGGCAAAGGTCGTGTGCGGCCGCTCGCCGAAACTCTCCAGCACCGTGCCGGTCTCGTCGAAGATCGAGGCGCCCTTGAGCGCGTCGATGACGACGAGACGGCTGCCGACTCGGGAGACTTCCTCGGACTTGGTCTGGTAGCGCGGATCGATCGCCGAGCGCAGCAGGGCGATGCTGCTCTCGCGCAGGCGGGTCGTCTCCTCGGCAAGCCAGGTCCGTTCGGCGGCCATCACCAGGCCCGCGCAGACGGCGAGGGTCGCGGCGAAGACGAGGATCGAGACGAACAGCGTGGCGCTGACGGCGCGCAGGAGAGGCGTGCGTTTGCCGCCTGCGGCCGTCATGGCCGACGACCCGAGGGCCGGAAGGCGGCCGCGTCCGTCATTGGTAGTTCACCGCGGTGCCGATCCGGGGATGCTGCATGAAGACATGCTCAAGATCGTAGCCGTCCGAGCCGGTGACCGCGCTCATGAAACTGCTGAGCGGGGATTCGTAGCGGTAGCGGACCCGGGTGACGATCACCTGCCGGCCGTCGATCGCGACCTCGTCGGGGATCGGGGCAGGGGAGGCCGCGCCCTTGGTGAGGGCACTGTCGTTGCGGGCGACGCTCCAGACGACCCTCTGGTTGCTGCCGGAGATCTCCACGTCGCGATCAGGATCTCGAGCTCGTCCGCGTCGAACGGGCTGATGATCGCCGAGGACGCATCGAGGATGTTCGTCATGGTCGCGGCATCGAGCGATGAATACTGGGCGACGAGATCCGTCACCGTGGTTGCGACGCTGTTGACCTTGCGGTCGACGGTGAGCGCGCTGGTGATCTCGACGCTGCCCATGTAGAGGAGGATCATCACGGGCAGGATCAGGGCGAATTCGACGGCCGAGACGCCGCCCCGGTCGCTGATGAAGCGGCGAAGGCCTGCGGAGCGGGCATGCGGCGCGCGGCGCCGGAGCCGGCCGGGCGGGGGGCGGGCATCGGCGGTCTCACCATGGGAAGGGCTCGTTGCGGAAGGTGACGACGGAGCCGAGGAGCCGGTCGCCGTTGGCCATGTCGGCCAGCGAAAGCGAGAAGAAGTCGAAGATCACCGGCCAGCGGTAGAAGGTCCGCACGACGATGATCTCGCCGCGGTCGCCGGAGGTGTAGCCGAAATCGTCATCGTCCAGTTCGCGGTCGTCGTTCAGTGGTGACGAGAGATCGGCGGCGGCAAAGCCCGAATAGCTCTTCACGTCGACGTAGAGCCGCCCCTCGCAGTCGAACATGCCCGACAGACCGTTGCAGACCTCCTGCTTGAAACTGCTGGTGGTCCAGTTGTCCTGCTTGGCCCGGCCGGTGCGGATGTCGCGGGCGGCGGTCGAGGTCGCCGTGTCGAGAATGCCCGAGGCGAAATGGATGACCGAGGTCTCGATGATGGCGAACAGGAGCACGAGGAAGGGCACGGCGACGATGGCGAACTCGATCGCCGCAGCACCCGTCCGGTCGCGACGGAAGCGGCCGAGCAGCCGGAAGCCGCCTGTCTTCGCGTGCGTGTGGGCCTTCATCCGGGGGGCAGTCGTCATCGCCGTGGCCTCGAACCGATGGTCGGTCATAGATCCGTCCCGCGTGATGCCGGCTGCGAGAAGGCTCGCGGGCCGGGGCCGTGTCGGCGCCGTGGCCTGCGGGCAACGTGGAACGGAACGCCTTGACGAATATTTGGCTAAACTGATTGAGGAAACGTATAGGAAGCGGAAAGGACGCGGCCGGGCCCCGCCCTTGCCCGGACGTTACTCGACGCCGCGATTGGCCGCCGTGGTGTTGCGCTGGCGCTGCTGGGCCAGGATCGGATTGAAGAAGGTGTCGGTCGCGTCGCCGACCTGGGTCGCCGGTTCGCAGACGTCGACGCAGGAATAGGTGGACCGGCCGCCGACGCCCTGACGGAAGATCGTCACGATGTCCTGGTTGGCACCCTGCACGTTGACCTGCGCGTCGGCGATGGCGTTGCCGTCGGCATCGAGCACGATGAAGTTGGTGGTGCCATAGCCGCGGCCGGTGATCACCAGGGTCTGGGTGTCCTGCATCACGGCGTCGGCGATGCTCGGGTTGCCGATGATCACCGTGGATGCCGGCGAGTCGATCCGCATCACCTTCGCCTGGTCGATGCGGACGCTGACGGCCTCGGTGGCGCCCGCTGCGAGCGACATGGCAAGAAGAGCAAGGCCGGCAAGGCCCAGACGCGTCGAGAATTTGGACATGGCAGCCTCACGGAAGAGCGTTGTGCCAAGACGATGCCCGGGTTTGGTAAACAAACTGCCAATGACACCGAAGATGGTGCGGGCCACGGGCCGCCGCCGTCCGGCGCGCCGCATCCATGCATTCCCTCTTGCTTGCGGGCATCGGCGCGCCCGATGCGCGCAGACGATCCCGGTTGGCGCGGGGGGAGGTGAGGCGGCGGCCGGGCCGCGCGGATCTTCGCGGGCGCGGATGTCGGGGCAGCGGCAGAGGCGCGACCGATCTTCGCTGAAAGTGTTTACGTGGCATTTACCATGAACGACAAGTAAACGACCAAGGCCCTGTAGAGCGAATGTTCACCATATGCGAGGTTCTCAGAGAACAGGCGCGAGTCTGCGGCCGGTTTAACTTCGTAGAAAGATGTCCCGACTACATTGGCCCTTGTCAGATCGATCGAACAAAAACCTGATCGACAAACAAGTGCTGCCACATCCAGAAAGTAGGGAAAGCAATCATGAAGAACCTCGTTGCCCGTTTCGTCAAGAATGAGTCCGGCGCCACCGCCATCGAATACGGCCTGATCGCTTCGCTGATCGCCGTCACGATCATCGCCGCTGCTTCGCTGCTCGGCGACAACATCAGCGCCACGTTCAACGCCGTCTCCGACCAGCTCGAGACCGGCTGATACGTTCCGGCGGCGGCGATCCGACGGATCGCCCGACGCCGATGGCCGCGACATGCGGCCGGTTCCTTCGAGGCGGCCCGTCACCCGGGCCGCCTTTTCTTTTGCGGCGCATGTCCCGCCGGCCGCGCTTCACGGTTTGTTTGCCGGAGGCAGGGCAGGGTGAAGGGCAGGAGCGGTGCAGTCCGCGGTCCCGGGCCGCCCCGCATTCCGCGTCAATTTCCGAAGGATGTCGGACATGGTTTCCCAGGCGGCTGTTCTGTTCTTTCCGGCGCTGATGGCCTTTGCGGCGGCGTCTGACCTCGTGACGATGACGATTTCCAACAAGATCTCGCTGGCCCTTCTCGCAGGCTTCCTTGTGCTGGCGCCGCTCGCCGGCTTCGGCTGGGCCGAGATCGCGCTGAGCCTCGGTCTCGCCTTCGCCGTGCTGGGCGCGACCTTCGGCATGTTCGCCATGGGCTGGATCGGCGGCGGCGACGCCAAGCTTGCGGCCGCCGCGGTGCTGTGGATGGGGCCGTCCTGCGCCCTCGCCTTCGGGCTCTATGCCGCGCTGTTCGGCGGCGCGCTCAGCCTTGCCTTCATCTCGTTCCGCCGGCTGCCCCTCCCGGCCTTCGCCGCCCGCGAGGAATGGGTCGCCCGCCTGCACGCACCGACCACCGGCATTCCCTATGGTGTCGCGCTCGCGGCCGGCGCCCTCGTCGCCTTTCCGCAGACCGCTTGGTTCGCCGGCGCCTGATCCGGCGCGCCCGTCACAAGCACCGTCACGGGCACGGGCACGGAGTCCGCGGGCCCGTGGGTGAGTTGTGCGTGGCCGGGCAGCCGATGGTCGGCCCGCAGCGGGCCGGTGACGGCTCCCCGCCTCGCCCTGCTGTTCGAGCCGCCGTGCGCCGGGCGGAGCCGCTGGCCTGCACCGTTCGCGAAGGAAAGCACGAGCGTCGCCATGTATTAACGTTTCGTTTACTGATCTTCCCAAGCCACTGTTAACCATAAATTCAGAGCTTCACTGTCTAATCGGGCCATATCGCAGATCCTGCACACAGTTCATCGCAAGGACACGAGTATGCGCCCCATCCAAGTGGTCATCCTGGTCGTCGCCCTCGGCGCCGCGGTCGCGGCAGCGATGCTGGCCATGAACATGACCGGTCGCGGCGACGCCGACAGCGCGGCACCCGTCCAGGCCGTCATCCCGTCCGAGGAGGTGCTGGTCGTCTCCAGCGACATCCCGATGGGCGGCACCGTCGGCGCCGGCAATCTCCAGTGGCGCAACTGGCCGAAGGACGGTCTCGGCGAAGGCTACGTGGTCCGCGCCCAGCGCCCCGAGGGCCTGACCGAGATTTCCGGCATGATCGCCCGCTCCCAGCTGCTCGCCGGCGAGCCGGTGCGCGAGGCACGTCTCGTGCGATCCGACCGCGGCTTCCTCTCGGCGGTGCTGCCGAAGGGCATGCGCGCCGTCGCGGTGAAGGTCAACGCCGCCTCCACGGCCGGCGGCTTCATTCTTCCCAACGATCATGTCGACGTCGTGCTCACCATGCAGAACGGCGGAAGCGAGGGCGCGCCGGCCACGGCGGTCAGCGAGACCATCCTCAGCAACGTCCGGGTGCTCGCCATCGATCAGAAGGTCGACGATCCGGAGGACAAGAAGTCGGTCGTCGCCCAGGACACCGCCACGCTGGAGCTCTCCCCCGAGCAGTCCCAGCTGATGATCCAGGCCCAGCAGATGGGCAGCATTTCCCTGGTCCTGCGCTCGATCGTCGACTCGGTCAAATCCGCCGAGGACGAGAAGATCCAGACCGGTGTCAACGTCGTCAAGTTCGGCATCCAATCCCGCGTCACCGCCGCCCAGTGAGGCAGCGGCATGTGACGGCGCCACCTTCGGCGCGGTCGCGGCCCGTCTCGTTCCTGTGAGGGAGCCTTTCCAATGAAGTCCAGACTCAAGACGCTGCTGGTCGCGGTGATGACGGTGGCGACGCTCGCCCTCTCCACGCCGGTCGTCCACGCCGCCGACGCCGCCTACATGCGCATTGCTGCCGCCGACGAACTCGCGGGCCGCCTGCTCAACCTCGGCCTCAACAAGTCGATGGTCATCGACGTCCCCGAGGACATCGTCGACGTGCTGATCTCCAATCCGGCGATCGCGACGCGGTGGTCCGCACCAAGCGCAAGATCTACCTGATCGGCAATTCGGTCGGCGAGACCAACGTCATCCTGTTCGGCGCCGGCAACGAGCAGTTCGCCCAGTTCGAGATCGCGGTGTCCCGCGACACCGGCACGCTGGCGGCAATGATCGGCAAGCTGGTGCCCGGCTCCAAGGTCCGCGTCGAGACGGTCAACGACAGCGTGGTGCTGTCGGGCTCGGTCAGCACGCCCGCCGAGGCCGGCAAGATCGCCGAGATCGCCGAGAAATACATCGGCGACGCCACCAAGGTGGTCAACATGGTCTCCGTCGCCGAGACCGACCAGGTCCACCTCAAGGTCGTCGTCGCCGAAGTGCAGCGCGACATCATCAAGAACCTCGGCATCAACACCGAATCCGTGCTCGACAGCACCCTGGTGACGCTGCAGCGCATCAACGGCGTCAACAACTGGGCCATCGGCTCGCCCGACGGCGGCACCAGCCTCTCGACCGTGATCCAGGCGCTCAACCAGCAGGGCGTGGTCCGCACCCTGGCCGAGCCGACCCTGACCGCGACTTCCGGCGAATCCGCCAACTTCCTCGTCGGCGGCGAATTCCCGATCCCCGTCTCGCGCGACGAGGACACGATCACCGTCGAATGGAAGCAGTTCGGCATCAGCCTCGCCTTCACCCCGGTCGTCCTGACGCCCGGCCGCATCAGCCTGCGCGTCAAGACCGAGGTCAGCGAACTCTCCAACGAGGGCGCGGTGCAGCTCAGCGGCCTGACCCTGCAGGCGCTGTCGGTTCGCCGCGCGGAATCGACCGTCGAACTGCCGTCCGGCGGCTCGCTGGTGATGGCCGGCCTCATCAAGGACAACGTCCGCCAGCAGCTGAGCGGCATCCCGGGCCTGATGGACCTGCCGGTGCTCGGCTCGCTGTTCAAGAGCCGCGAATACGAGCGCAACCAGACGGAACTGGCGATCTTCGTCAGCCCCTATCTCGTCGACCCGGTCGCGACCTCGTCGCTGACCCGTCCGGACCAGAATTTCGCGTCCCCGAACGACGCGCAGTCGATCTTCCTCAACCAGCTCAACCGGATCTACAGCACCTCGGGCAATGCTCCTGCGGGGCGGTACCAGGGCAATGTCGGCTACATGTTCGAATGAGCCGCCGGCTAGGAGACAGCGAGATGAAACGTTCAGTCATGGCCTTTCGCCCTCGCCGGCCCGCTGCCGGAGGCCCTGTCCGGGCCGGGGGCATCGCGATCCTCGCCGTTGCGGCGGCCCTCGGCGGCTGCGCGGTGAAGACCGACCTCACCACCGGCTCGGTGGAGACGGATGACTACCGCAAGCGCCATCCGATCGTGCTGCAGGATGCCGAGCAGACGCTCGACATCCCGGTCGGCCGCGGAACCGCCGGCCTCGACGGCCGCAGCCGCGACGCGGTGATGGCCTTCGCCTCCGAAGCACGCGATCGCGGCACCGGCCCGCTGGTGATCATGGTGCCGTCGGGCTCCGGCAACGAGGCCGCCGCCAACTATCTCGCCGGCTCGATCCGCAAGACGGCGACGGGCACCGGCCTGTCGTCGGGCAACATCGTGACGCAGGCCTACCGGGTCCAGGATCCGAACGTCTCGGCGCCGATCCGCCTGAGCTTCACCCAGATCAAGGCCGGCGTGCCGCATCCCTGCGGCATGTGGAAGGACAATGCCTACCGCGGTTTCAACAACGACAGCGATGACGAGTTCGGCTGCGCCTCGCAGTCCAACCTCGCCGCGATGGTCGCCAATCCCGAGGATCTGATCGGTCCGCGGGCGACGACCCCGGTGTCGGTCGACCGGCGGGCGGTGGTCCTGCGCAAGTGGATCGCGGGCGAGAAGACGGCGACCGAATATGGCGACGATGCCGACGGTCGGTCGTCCGACGTGGGGAACTGATCATGGCGACTTCGTATGACATGGGCCGTTTCGCGGACGACAGCCACGGCGCCGCATCCCCGCACGCGGATCTGCGTCCCGTGCCCCGCATTTCCATCCAGGCTTTCGTCGAGAGCCCGGAAATCGCCGCCCTGCTCGAGACGGTGGCGTCCGATCGCCGGCTCGCCCGGGCCCATGTGAAGATCCACATGGGCGGCATCGGGGCGGCGACCGAATTCTACTCGAGCGCCCCGACGCCCAATCTCCTGTTCGTGGAATCCCGCGACAGCCGCGACGACGCGCTGGTCGCGCTCGACGGCCTGTCCGGCGTCTGCGATCCGGGCTCGAAGGTCGTGGTGCTCGGCCATGTCAACGACGTGATCCTCTACCGCGAACTGCTGCGCCGCGGCATCAGCGAATACATGGTCACGCCCTTCGACATGTACGACGTGATCCGCACGATCACCGAGATCTACTTCGATCCCGAAGCCGAGCCCGTGGGCCGCACGATCGCCTTCGTCGGCGCCAAGGGCGGCGCCGGCTCGTCCACGGTCGCCCACAATGTCGGCTTCGCGCTGTCGCGCGCCTCCGAGTCCGATGTCGTCATCGCCGATCTCGATCTGGCCTGGGGCACCGCCGGCCTCGACTTCAACCAGGACCCGACCCAGGGCATCGCCGATGCGGTGTTCTCGCCCGAGCGCATCGACGACGTGTTCCTCGACCGCATCCTGTCCAAGTGCTCGGACAACCTGAGCCTGCTGGCTGCGCCGGCGACGCTGGAGCGGACCTACGACTTCGAGGAAGAGGCCTTCACCGGCCTCATCGACGTGGTGCGGGTCGGCGTTCCGGCCGTGGTGCTGGACATGCCCCATGTCTGGACCGCCTGGGCCCGCCGCACGCTGGCCAGCGTGGACGAGGTGGTGGTGACCGCCGCGCCGGATCTCGCCAGCCTGCGCAACGTCAAGAACATCTTCGACCAGCTGAAGGTGCTGCGTCCCAACGACCAGCAGCCGCGCCTCGTGCTCAACCAGGTCGGCCTGCCGAAGCGGCCGGAGATCAAGCCGGACGACTTCCAGAAGGCGCTCGGCCTGACGCCGATGGCCGTCATCCCGTTCGACGCGCAGATGTTCGGCACGGCTGCCAACAACGGCCAGATGATCGCGGAGGCCAGCCCGAAGAGCCCGACGGTCGACATCTTCAACGACATCGCCCGCGTCATCGTCGGCCGGGCCGAGCTGCGCAGGCCGCGCCGGGCCGGGCTCGCGCCGCTGCTGGCCAAGCTGACCGCCGGCCGCCGCAAGAGCGGCTGATCCGCAACAGGGAGAACGCGACATGTTCGGCAAGCGCGGCAATTCGGGTCCGGTCGACTTCGCGAAGGTCGTGACTCCGTCCCCGTCCGGGGGCACCCGTCCCGACGCGTCGGTGAAAGCCGCGCCCCGGGACACGCGTCCCTCTGCCCCCGAGCCGAAGCGCCGCCGCCGCCTCCGCCGCCGATGGCGACCGAGCGCCGCAAGTCGGAGGGCTACTACGAGACCAAGACCTCGATCTTCTCGGCCCTGATCGACACCATCGACCTCAGCCAGCTCGCCAAGCTCGACACGGAGTCGGCGCGCGAGGAGATCCGCGACATCATCAACGACATCATCGCCCTGAAGGCGGTGGTGATGTCGATCGCCGAGCAGGAGGAACTGCTCGACGACATCTGCAACGACGTGCTCGGCTATGGTCCGCTGGAGCCGCTGCTGGCCCGCGACGACATCTCCGACATCATGGTCAACGGCGCCGGCACGACCTTCATCGAAGTCGCCGGCAAGGTGCAGAAGACCAACGTCCGCTTCCGCGACAACCTGCAGCTGATGAACATCTGCCAGCGCATCGTCAGCCAGGTCGGCCGCCGGGTCGACGAGGCCTCGCCGATCTGCGACGCGCGCCTCGCCGACGGCAGCCGCGTCAACGTGATCGCCCCGCCGCTGGCGATCGACGGCGCCGCGCTCACGATCCGCAAGTTCAAGAAGGACAAGCTGACCCTCGGCCAGCTCGTGAAATTCGGCTCGATCTCGCCGGAAGGCGCGACCGTGCTGGAGGTGATCGGCAAGTCGCGCTGCAACGTCCTCGTGTCCGGTGGTACCGGCTCGGGCAAGACCACGCTGCTCAACTGCCTCACCGCCTTCATCGAGGCGGACGAGCGCATCATCACCTGCGAGGACGCCGCGGAGCTTCAGCTCCAGCAGCCGCATGTGGTGCGCCTCGAAACCCGCCCGCCCAACCTCGAGGGCGAAGGCCAGGTGACGATGCGCGACCTCGTCAAGAACTGCCTGCGCATGCGTCCCGAGCGGATCATCGTCGGCGAAGTGCGCGGACCGGAGGCCTTCGACCTCCTGCAGGCGATGAACACCGGTCACGACGGCTCGATGGGCACGCTGCACGCCAACTCGCCGCGCGAGGCCCTGTCGCGTCTGGAATCGATGATCACCATGGGCGGCTACTCGCTGCCCTCCAAGACGATCCGCGAAATGGTCGTCTCCTCGGTCGACGTGATCGTGCAGGCCGCGCGCCTGCGCGACGGCTCGCGCCGCATCACCCACATCACCGAGGTGATGGGCATGGAAGGCGACGTGATCGTGACCCAGGACATCTTCCTCTACGACATGGTCGGCGAGGACGAGCACGGCAAGATCATCGGTCATCACCGCTCGACCGGCATCGGCCGTCCGAAGTTCTGGGATCGCGCCCGCTACTACGGCGAGGACAAGCGGCTCGCCGCGGCGCTGGACGCTGCCGACCGCGCGGAAGGGTCGTTCGGATGAGGACGCGCTCGTCCGGCACGCCGGGCGCCGCGTCGCGCCGCAGCCCCTGAACCGGGCGTCGCGGCACTGGACTGAAACGGGGCGGACCCGCCGTGGCCTCGCACGGGGCGCGGGGGAGGAGGCGGACGAATGTTCTTCGGGTTCAATATCACGGTCATCGCCTTCGTCGGCCTCGTCGTGCTGTCGGTGGTGTCGCTGGTCTATGCCGCCTTCTACCGGCGGATCACCGCTGCCGCGCAGACCGAGAAGCGCCTCGACAAGGTGGCGGCGCCGGTCGCGCGCCACGATCCCTCGGCCGCCACGGCCCGGCTCGACGGCGTGGCCCGGCGCAAGAATGTCCAGGCGACGCTGAAGGAGATCGAGACCAAGCAGCGCCACAAGGCAAGCAAGGGTCGCAATCCGCCGATGTCGCTGCGCCTGCAGCAGGCCGGCCTGAAGATGCGCATGCCGCAGTTCATCATGATGAGCGTGGTGATGGCCGTGGTCACGGCGATCATCTCGCTGCTGCTCGGCGCCCCGCTGCTGGCTGTGGCCGGCATCGCCTTCGTCGGCGGCCTCGGCCTGCCGCGCTTCTTCGTCAACTACATGCGCAAGCGGCGCCAGAACGCCTTCATCAACGAGCTGCCCAATGCGGTCGAGGTGATCGTGCGCGGCGTCAAGGCCGGCCTGCCGCTCAACGACTGCCTGCGCATGATCTCGGTGGACGCCAACGAGCCGGTGCGCAGCGAATTCCGCCACGTGGTGGAGACCATGAGCATGGGCGTCACCGTCGACCAGGCGGTCGGTCGGCTCTACGAGCGCATGCCGCTTCCCGAGGCCAACTTCTTCGCCATCGTGATCGCCATCCAGGCCAAGGCCGGCGGCAACCTGTCGGAAGCTCTCGGCAACCTCGCCCGGGTGCTGCGCGAGCGCAAGAAGATGAAGGCCAAGATCCAGGCCATGAGCATGGAGGCGAAGGCCTCCGCCAGCATCATCGGCTCGCTGCCGATCATCGTCGCGCTGCTCGTCTATCTCACCAGCCCCGATTACATCCGCATCCTGTGGACCGATCCGGCCGGCCAGGTGGTGATCGGCTGCTCGGCCCTGTGGATGTTCATGGGCATCATGGTGATGCGCAACATGATCAACTTCGACATCTGAGCCGCGGAGGGCTGCAGTCATGGAAAGTCTCGTCGCCACCGTCCGCGATCCGGTGTTCCTCATGTCGGTCAGCATCGGCATCGCGATCTTCGCGACCGTGCTGACCCTGGCGATCCCGCTGCTCTATTCCGACAAGCTGAACGGCCGGATGAAGGCCGTCTCGGTGGAGCGCGAGCGCATCCGCCAGCGCGAGCGCGCGCGTCTCCAGTCCGAGACCAAGCAGCGCGGCATGCGGCGCAACGAGCCGAAGAAATACATGAGCGACCTCGTCACCAAGCTCAGCCTGAAGAAGGCGCTGGCGGACGACAGCACGGTCGAGAAGCTGCGCATGGCGGGCTATCGCGGCGAGGCGCCGCTGACCATCCTGCTGTTCGCGCGCTTCGTCCTGCCCTTCGTGACCTTCTCCCTCGCCATGCTGCTGCTGTTCGTCGTCTTCGACCTCGACCGCCCGGTGGTGATCAAGCTGGTGTTCGCCCTGCTGGGTGCCTATGCCGGCTTCTACGCGCCGGTGATGTTCCTCTCCAGCAAGGTCTCCAAGCGCCAGCTCTCCATCAAGCGCGCCTTTCCCGATGCGCTCGACCTGCTGCTGATCTGCGTGGAATCGGGCATGTCGATCGAGCAGGCCTTCCGCAAGGTCGCCGAGGAGATCGGCCTGCAGTCGATCGAGCTCGCCGAGGAGCTGAGCCTGACCACCGCCGAGCTGTCCTTCCTGCCCGACCGCAAGAGCGCCTACGAGAATCTCGCCAGCCGCACGGGTCTGGAAGGCGTCAAGGCGGTCTGCCTGTCGCTGATCCAGTCGGAGCGTTACGGCACGCCGCTCGGCAGCACCCTGCGCACCATGGCCCAGGAAAACCGCGACATGCGCATGAACGAGGCCGAAAAGAAGGCCGCGGCCCTGCCGCCCAAGCTCACCGTGCCGATGATCCTGTTCTTCCTGCCGGTGCTGTTCGCCGTCATCATGTCGCCGGCGATCATCAAGATCACCAACCTGTAAGGCGGCCTTTCGGGAAGCCCGCCTGCCGACGGACCCGTCAGCGTCTTTTGGCAGTCCGTGCGGCGCGCATCGGCAAGCCCGACTTGCGGCGGCGGGTGCAGACCCGATCCCGAACCGCCAATCCCTGACCGCCCCGAAAAATGTGGCACCCTGACATCGCGGGGGCGGCGATGGCGCCGCCAGAAGCCGCGGAGCGAGCCACCATGGCGGACAGCGGGCCCGATTTTCCCTATTGCGGAGCGACGCCCGATGCGGTGAACGGTCGGGGCTGGCTGATCCTGCTGGCCTCCCTGGCGCTGGCCTTCGCGGCCCTCACGCTCCTGCCGCGCGGCCCCTTTCCCTGGAGCTTCCTCCCCGCGCTGCTGTTTCTCTCGATCCCGCTGGCTGCCCTGCGGCGGGTGACGGGGCCGCACTGGCTGGCGCTGTTCCGGCGGGTGCGGCTGACGGACATCGGCCTGATGATCCTGTTTGCCATCGCCACGCTGGCAAGCTCGCTCGCGGTGGCCCTCGTCCTGCTGCAGGTGTCGCCGATGGCGGCGAACCCGCTGTCCGGGACGATGGGCGCGCTGACGGCGGGCGAACTGGCGATGCTGCTGCTGCCCACCCTGCCGCAGCTGGTGGGCGAGGAACTGCTGGGCATCCTGCCGTTTCTCGCCGTGCTGTGGCTCTGCGTGAGCAAGCTGAGGCTGTCGCGGATCACCGGCATCATGATCGGCCTCGCCGTCTCCAGCCTGATCTTCGGCGCGGCGCATCTGCCCACCTACGACTGGAATTTCGCACAGGCGCTGCTGGTCATCGGCTCGGCGCGCGTGATCCTCACGCTTGCCTACATCGTGACGCGCAACCTGTGGGTTTCGGCCGGGGCGCATGTGCTGAACGACTGGGCCGGCTTCCTTGCGATCTTCGCGCTGGGCCACATGCCCGTCGGCCCGGGCTGACGCGCCGGCCCGGTTCGCGGCCGGCAGCTCAGGGCTCGGTGATGGCCGCGCCGGTCACGAGCGTCATCATGATGGCCAGCGTGAAGCCGATGCTGCCGAGCACCATGGCAAGCACCGTCTGCGCGATCGCCCGGCCAATCGTCACGCCGCGGTGGATCATGAAGCTGCGCATCAGCACCGCGAAATACCAGCCGATGCCGAGGAGAAACACGCCGAGCCCGGCAAGAATGGCCGGGACCGAGGACGTGCCGATCATCAGCAGCGCCAGATCGACCGCCAGCACGAAGGGCACCGTCACGTAGCTCTGGGCATAGAACATCGGCCGCAGCGTCCGGCGGGTCAGCGGCAGGCCGGAGAGCCGGACATGCTGGATCCCCAGCAGCAGCGGAAACAGGCTGAAGATCACGGCGCGGAAGATCAGCAGGTTGCGCGAATCCGACAACAGGCCCTGATAGGCCACCGTGTGGTGGGGAACGGCACTTTGCGCCAGCGTGGCGAGCAGCACGGTGAGAAACAGGAAGATCGGCGGGCTGAGCGCGTCGGAAAACTGCTCCTCGACCGGGAGGGTGAGCTCCTTCTCGGCATAGACGATCATCGCGAGCGGCCGCGTGAGGCAGCGCCAGAGCGTGATCGGATAGAAGGCCAGCCACGACACCATCTCGTAGAGCAGCATTTCCGCCGACCTGAGAAGGGTCATGAAGTCCATGCGGTCTTGTCCTCGTGGGGGCGGTCTGTCGTCAGGGGCAGGGCCGGAGCGGAGCCCATGGCAGAGTGCAGGAAAGTCCCGCCGCGCGCGACCCCAACCTGTGGCGTGACCGATTTCCGCCGGGCATCACTGGAACGTCGAGGCGTCCGGGGTCAAGCTTGGACTCCGGCACGGGGCCGCGATCCGAGGGGCCCATCAACCTCCCGTTACAACCTCCGGCCTTATCGTCGTGTCATCCGCATGCCGGGGCTGCGGGGGAGGGGCCGGAACGATGACGGGTTTGGGGCGCTGGATCGGGTGGCTGACCGCCGCGGGAATCGCCGCCGTCGTCCTGCTGGGCACGGAGATGGGCCAGCTTCTCACCGGCAGCTGGAGCTTTTCCAGAGGCGTGGTGGTCGACCGCGGCTATCACTACCGGCTGAAGGTGGCGGTGGACTACAAGGGCGCGCGGCAGGACTTCGACATCGTCGCCGCCTGCCGCACCCGGATCGAGGGCTACAAGGACGGCAGCAGCAGCCGCGAGGTGGGGCTGACGCCGACGGTCTACGGCCGGCGGATGACCGACGGCAAGGGCCTCGTTGTCCGCGTGCCCGACGCCTGCCGCGGCCAGACCAATGCCAATGGGAAGGTGACGGCCGATTTCATGCCGCTGCTGGTCGTCTACGACGACGCCGACACGCTCGCCTGGGGCACCGCCTACGCCTCGCGCGACGCCTACACCAACCCGCTGTCGGAACTCGTCTTCCACAAGGCGACGATCGAGGCGGCGACGGCAGACGACTTCGACGAATTTCGGAGGAATGGCCCGCCAAACCTGGTGAGACGCGTCTCCTACTACTCCCACAGATCGGACGTCTTCGAAGACGAATGGCCGTCGATGGGCCTGTTCTGCTTGGCCTACATGCGCCTGAAGATCAACGACGAGGGGATCCGCGCCCGGCTGCGTGCGCATTGGCCGGCGGACCGGCCACGCTTCTGGACGCCGCCTGTCAGTAAGGGAACCTCCAAATTCGCCTCTGGCGACGATCCCGACGCCTTCGCCCGCGACGACGGACTCGCCGAACCGAGCGTGGGCCGCTTCGGAGACCTGCGCTTTCTCGAAGACGCGGGCATCCCGAATGCGTCCGGCGAGGGAACTGTCCGCGGCCCCTATGGGATGGCGCCGCTCGGCGACCTCTATCCCGTCTGGGTCGAAGCCAAAGC
>NZ_MCRJ01000034.1 GCF_001720135.1 Methylobrevis pamukkalensis | reverse complement strand
GCGAAGCTGACTCCGAATTCTTTACGGCAAGCGTCAGATGTCCTGCGATGCGATGTTGACGGCCTTGGCAGCGCGGCTGCGGTGCTAGCGGCGCTGGGGACACAGGCGCCGGTGGCGGTGACGGCGGGGGAGTGAGGGAGAAGTATTTTTGGTCGGCAGGGTCGATTGATGCCTTGAGGGAGACGACGCTGTTTCGCGTTGCGCACTGTCTCTCCGTATCCGTCATCCCCGCGCATGCGGGGACCCATCGATCGGCATGAGCAACGGTGCTGGAGGGCGCCGCCGTGCTCCCTACCGGCTGTATGCCCTTGCGGATGGTTGGATCCCCGCATGTGCGGGGATGACGGATACGGAGAGGCGGTCATCTCCCCTGCCGGGCGATCGCGCCACCGACAGTCGCTTCACGCAACCGCGTCCAGCGCCTGAGCGACTTCAGCATCCGTCTCGCGCAGACGACGCTGCCCCTCCTCGCAGATCACGTTCTCTTGACCCCAGGCGGCCAGTGCCTCGATCACGGGTCGAAGCGTGCGCCCACGGGCGGTGAGGGCGTAGTCGACCCTGGGCGGCACGACCGCGTGCACGGTGCGGGACACGATGCCCGCGTCTTCCAGTTCACGCAGTTGGCGGGTCAGCACGCGCTGGGTGACGCTTGGCAAGCGCCGGCGCAACTCGTTGAATCGCAAGGTTCCTGCCATCAGGTGGAACAGGATCACGCCCTTCCACTTTCCGTCGATGTAGGACAGCGCGGATTCCACCGGGCAGCCAGGGAAATGCTGCGTGAGCTTGGCGCGCGGACGCGACATCAAGGTATCCTTACTGATCCTATGGGCCGAATTTGTGCATTCTTGCGTTGCGCGATGATACCTCGCATCTGGCTTGC
This sequence comes from Methylobrevis pamukkalensis, assembly GCF_001720135.1. Classification (GTDB taxonomy): domain Bacteria; phylum Pseudomonadota; class Alphaproteobacteria; order Rhizobiales; family Pleomorphomonadaceae; genus Methylobrevis; species Methylobrevis pamukkalensis. Next base: position 32,720 of record NZ_MCRJ01000034.1, on the reverse strand, counting down.
GTCCAGACCTTGAAAGGAGCCTTGCCATGCGTGCCGTCGCCTATCAGAAACCGCAGCCCATCACCGCCGAGACCTCGCTGGTCGACGTCGACCTGCCGGACCCCGTGGCCGGCGCCCACGACCTCCTCGTCGAGGTCCGGGCCGTCTCGGTCAATCCCGTCGACACGAAGATCCGCAAGGGCGTCACGCCGCTCGAGGGAACATGGAAGGTGCTCGGCTGGGACGTCGCCGGCATCGTTCGCGCCGTCGGCCCGGAGGTCACGCTTTTCCAGCCCGGCGACCGGGTCTGGTACGCGGGCGCCATCGACCGTCCCGGCAGCAATGCCGAACTCCATCTGGTGGACGAGCGGATCGTCGGCCGCATGCCGGCAAGCCTCGACTTCGCGGCGGCAGCGGCACTGCCGTTGACGGCGATCACCGCCTGGGAGGCCCTGTTCGACCGGCTGCGGGTGGAAACGCCGGTTCCGGGCGCCGCTCCCGCCGTGCTGATCATCGGCGGCGCCGGCGGCGTCGGCTCGATCGCGATCCAGCTTCTCAAGGCGCGGACCGACCTTGTGGTGATCGCGACCGCGTCCCGCCCCGAAAGCACAGCCTGGGTGCGGGACCTTGGTGCCGACCACGTGCTCGATCATTCGCAGCCGCTCGCTCCGCAGGTCGCCGCCCTCGGCATCGGCGCGCCCGGCCTCGTCTTCTCCACCACGAACACCCAGGACCATCTCGCCGACATCGTCGAGCTGATCGCACCCCAGGGTCGCTTCGCCCTCATCGACGATCCGTCCAGCCTTGATGTGATGCCCTTCAAGCGCAAGTCGGTGTCGATCCACTGGGAACTGATGTTCACCCGGTCGCTGTTCGCGACACCCGACATCATCGCCCAGCATCACCTTCTCGGCGCGGTCGCCGATCTCGTGGATGCCGGCCGGATCCGCACGACCCTCACCGAGGTGCTGGGGCCGATCAACGCGGCGACCCTGAAGACGGCGCACGCGCTCATCGAGACAGGGCGCACGCGCGGCAAGCTGGTTCTGGAAGGTTTTGCGCCTCCCGCCTGATCTCGGCTCGGCGGCGGCGGCATCTATGCCCCGCCGCCCCCTTTTCCGCATCCCTGCCATGCTTCCCCGGCGCGGGCGGTTCTGTTTCGGTCACAAATCAGGCATGATCCGGCGTGATATACGGCAGCGAGGCCGCGTCCCGCCGCCCTTCTCCTGATTTTCCGGATATGTCTCGTGGCCAAGTCCCTGGCGCCGATCGCGTCGTTGCTCATCGGCATTGCCTTTCTTCTTGCCGGCAACGGCCTGCTCAGCACGCTCACGCCGCTGCGCGCCAGCTTCGAGGAGTTCGGCGCGCTCGAGATCGGCCTGATCGGCTCGGGCTATTACGCCGGCTTCGTGGCCGGGTGTCTCGCCGGGCCTTACCTGATCCTGCGCGCCGGCCACATCCGCGCCTTTGCCGCCCTCGTCTCGGCCGCCTCGGCGATCGCCATCGTCCATCCGATGATGATCGATCCCGTCGTCTGGACCCTCTGCCGCGCCGTCACCGGCTTCAGCCTCGCCGGGCTCTACCTGATCGTGGAAAGCTGGCTCAACGACCGGGCGACCAACGAGAACCGCGGCTTCCTGATGAGCAGCTACATCGTCGTCAACTTCGCGGCGATGACGGCCGGCCAGATGCTGGTGACGACGGCCGATCTGTCCAGCTTCACCCTGTTCGCGCTGGCCTCGATCCTCGTGTCGGTGGCGGCGATCCCGGTGGCGCTGACCCGCTCGGCCCAGCCCGCGCCGATCACGCTGGTGCAGTTCAACCCGGTGAAGCTCTACCGCATGGCGCCGGTCGGCCTCGTCGGCAGCCTGATGATCGGCGTCGGCAACGGCTCCTTCTGGTCGCTGGCGACGATCTTCGGCCTCGGGCGCGGCCTGTCGGCCGATGAATCCGCCGTGTTCATGTCGGTCGCGGTGATCGGCGGCGCGCTGGCGCAGTGGCCGGTCGGGCGCCTGTCCGACAAGGTCGACCGCCGGATCGTGCTGCTCGTCGTGCTGGCGCTCGCCGCCACGGTCTGCGTGACGCTCGCCAGCCTGACGCTGTCGGGCGGCATGCTGCTCGCCCTCGGGCTTTTGTTCGGCATCACCACCCTGCCGGGCTATTCCATCGCCGCCGCCCACGCCTATGACCGCGCCGATCCCAGCGCCTATGTGGAAACCGCCGCCGGAATCCTGCTGGCCAACGGCATCGGCTCGATCATCGGGCCGATCGCCGCCGCGGTGCTGATGAAGAGCTTCGGCCCCTCGGCGCTGTTCTTCTTCATCGCCGCCACCCAGATCGCGCTGTTCCTGTTCGTGATCCTGCGCATGACCCAGCGCGGCCCGCAGGCGAGCGACACCAAGACCGGCTTCGACCTCTACTCCACCGCCACGGTCGGCGGCGTGCTGACGCCCGATCCGCTGCAGGAGAGCGACCCGATGGTGCAGTCGCCGCGCGATCCGGCCCGCGGCATCGCCAACGACGCCGCCAAGACGGACGCCGCCGCGTGAGGGACGCCCCGACTGGCAACAAGGAAGCCGGTGGAAGCCGGCGCCTCGATCAGGCGCTCGTCGATGCCGGCCTTGCGCCGAGCCGGTCGCGGGCGCGCGACGCGATCCTGCGCGGCACGGTGACGGTGGACGGCAAGCGCATCGACAAGCCGTCGCTGAACGTCACCGAAAATGCCGTGCTCGGCATCGACGATCCGGCCGGCGACTATGTCTCGCGGGCGGCGCTGAAGCTCGTCGCCGGGCTGGGCGCCTTCGGGCTCGATCCGGCCGGCCGGCATTGCCTTGATGTCGGCGCCTCCACCGGCGGCTTCACCGAGGTGCTGCTGCGGCGCGGCGCGGCCCATGTCACCGCCATCGACGTCGGCCACGGCCAGTTCCACCCGCGCCTTGCCGCCGATCCGCGCGTCACCTCGATCGAGGGGCTGAACGCGCGCGACCTTGCGCCCGAGCATCTCGCCTCGGCCCCCGGCTTCATCGTCTCCGACGTCAGCTTCATCTCGCTGACGCTCGCGCTTGGCCCGGCGCTGGAGCTTGCCGCCCCCGGCGCCGCCCTCGTCGCGCTGGTCAAGCCGCAGTTCGAGGTCGGCCGCGAGAATGTGGGCAAGGGCGGCATCGTGCGTGATGCGGCCATTGCCGAAAGCGCCGTCGACCGGGTGGCCGCCTTCGTCGGCGCGCAGGCCGGCTGGCGGGTGATCGGCCGCCTCCCCTCGCCCATCACGGGCAGCGACGGCAACACCGAACATCTTCTGGGAGCGATCCGTGATTGAGGCCCGTCTCACCATCGACCGCCTCGGCGCCCAGGGCGACGGCGTCGCCGCCCACGCCGGCGCGCCGGTCTACCTGCCCTTCACCCTGCCGGGCGAGGAGGTGCTGGCCGAGTTCGCGGGCGAGCGCGGCGACGTGCTGGAGATCTTTTCGGCGAGCCCCGAGCGGATCGACCCCGCCTGCCCGCATTTCACCGACTGCGGCGGCTGCAGCCTGCAGCATCTCGCCCCCGCGCCCTATGCCGCCTTCAAGCGCGAGCTGGTCGTCTCGGCCTTTGCCGCGCGCGGCCTTGCGCCGGAGGTGGACGCCACGATCGTGGTGCCGGCCGGCAGCCGGCGCCGCGTGGTGCTGGCCGCCCGGCGGGAGGGCGGAAAGCTGCTGTTCGGCTTCCATGGCCGCAAGAGCCACCGGATCGTGCCGCTGTCCGCCTGCCCGGTCTCGCGGCCGGAGATCGTCGGCGCCCTGCCCGGGCTTGCCCGGCTCGCCGCCGTCGCCGCCCCGCGCAAGGGCGACCTCGCGATGACGGTGGCGGCCACCGCGACCGGCCTCGACGTGGCGCTCGGCGGCGTGCCGGGCAAGGACCTCGACCGGTTGCGGCTCGATCTGGTGCGGATCGCCGGCGACATCCGGCTCGCCCGGCTTTCGGCCGGCGACGAGGTGATGATGGAGCGGATCGCCCCGACGGTCCGCTTCGGGACGGTGGACGTGACCCCGCCGCCCGGCGGCTTCCTGCAGGCCGCCGAAGCGGGCGAGGCGGCGCTTGCCGCGCTTGTCGTTGCCGCCGTGGGCAAGGCGAACGAGGTCGCGGACCTCTTCGCCGGCGCCGGCACCTTCGCCTTCCGGCTCGCCGAGACCGCCAAGGTCCATGCGGTGGAAGGCGATGCCCCGGCGCTCGCCGCCCTCGACAAGGGCTTGCGCTTTGCCAAGGGCCTGCGCCGGCTGACGACCCAGCGGCGCGACCTGTTCCGCCGGCCGGTCACCGCCAAGGAACTCGCCCGCTTCGACGCGGTGGTGTTCGATCCGCCGCGGGCCGGCGCCTCGGCGCAGGCAGCCGAGCTTGCCGCCTCGAAGGTGCCGGTGATCGTCGCCGTCTCGTGCAATCCGGCCACGCTTGCCCGCGATGCCCGCCTGCTGGTCGATGGCGGCTACCGGCTGGAGCGGGTCACGCCGGTGGACCAGTTTCTCTGGTCCGCGCATGTGGAGGCGGTGGCGGTGTTCCGCCGCTGACGGTCACGCGCGCGGTTGTGTCCGTCAACTGATCTTCAGTCGGCAGGATTTTGCCGGAACGTCGGCAGCCATGGGCGCGTTCAGCTTCCGAACCTCGCACAGACCGGCGCTGTTGCCGGTCTGCCGCGACGAACGGGAGTTCACGCCATGTCTGTCGGTACCATCCTTCTCATCGTCCTCGTCCTGCTGCTGATCGGCGTCATTCCGTCGTGGCCGCACTCGCGGTCCTGGGGCTACGGGCCGTCCGGCATTCTGGGCGCCGTGCTGATCGTCGTGCTGATCCTGCTGCTGCTCGGACGCATCTGAGAACAGGCGGCGCAGCGGCGAGTCTGCCGCTGCGCCGCCTCTGCCACATCAGGCCGCGAGCGCCTGCGCGGGGCTGGTGAAGCTCTCGCGCAGCGCCTCGGCCACGGCGGCATTGGTCAGCCGCCCGGCGTGGACGTTGAGACCATTGGCCAGATGCGGATCGTCGGCGAGCGCCTGCTTCCAGCCCTTGTCCGCCAGCGCCAGCACGAAGGGCAGCGTCGCGTTGTTGAGCGCATAGGTCGAGGTGCGCGCCACGCCGCCCGGCATGTTGGCGACGCAGTAGTGGACGACGCCGTCCACCACATAGGTCGGATCCGAATGGGTGGTTGCACGCGAGGTTTCCGCCGCGCCGCCCTGGTCGATCGCCACATCGACGATCACCGACCCCGTCTTCATCGCCGCCACCATCTGGCGGGTGATCAGTTTGGGCGCCGCCGCGCCCGGCACCAGCACCGTCGAGATCACCAGATCGGCGCCGGTGACAAGGTCACCGATCAATTCGCGGGTGCCGTGGGCGGTCTTCACCCGGCTGCCGAAGGTCGCGACATGCCGGCGCAGCACGTCGAGCGAGCGGTCGACCACCGTCACGTCTGCGCCGAGGCCGATGGCGATCTGCGCGGCATTGGTGCCGGCGACGCCGCCACCGAGAATCACCACCCGTGCCGGCAGCACGCCGGGCACGCCGCCGAGCAGGATGCCCATGCCGCCGGCGGCATTCTCCAGGCAATGCGCCCCGGCCTGCGGCGCCATCCGGCCCGCCACCTCCGACATCGGCGCCAGCAGCGGCAGCATGCCGGTGGCACTCGTCACGGTCTCGTAGGCGATGCAGGTGCGCCCGACGCCATCAGGTCGCGGGCCTGGGCGGGATCGGGCGCGAGATGCAGGTAGGTGAACAGGATCTGGCCCTCGCGCAGCCGCTTGCGCTCCACCGCCTGCGGCTCCTTGACCTTGACGATCATGTCCGCGGCCGCGAACACCTCGTCGGCACTTGCCGCGATGCGGGCGCCGGCGATGGCATAAGCCGCGTCCGCCGCGCCGATGCCGCGTCCGGCGCCGGTTTCCACCACCACCTCGTGGCCATGGGCGACCAGTTCGGCGACGGCGGCCGGCACCAGCCCGACCCGATCCTCGTGATCCTTGATTTCCTTCGGAACGCCGATGCGCATGATGGTGATCTCCTGCTGCATGCCGCGCCCCGCACCCGCCTTGTCGGCGTTTTTCGGTTGCCGGGCCGGCCCCTGCTGTTGTTGTCGAGACAATCAGGATCGCAGTGTGCCGGCGCAATTTCCTGCGAAAGAACGGGACGGCCGATCACAGATGTCGCATGATCTGCGACAATCACGGCAATTTACCGCAGGATCTTTCAATGACCCAGCTTGATGGCACCGACCGCGCCATTCTCAACGCGCTTCAGGAGAACGGGCGTCTCACCAACGCCGAGCTTGCCGCAGGCGTCAATCTCTCGCCGTCGGCCTGCCTCCGGCGGGTGCGGCTGCTGGAAGAAAGCGGACTGATCGCGCGCACCGTGGCACTGCTCGACCCCCGGCTCGCCGGGGTGCCGGGCACGGCCTATGTCTCCGTCACCCTCGATAGCCAGGGCCGCAAGGCGCTCGACACCTTCGAGCAGGCGGTGCGCCATGTGCCGGAGATCACCGAATGCTACCTGCTCGCCGGCCAGCACGACTACCTGCTGCGCGTCGTCTACCACGACAGCCGTGATCTGGAGCGGATCCACACCGAGATCCTGACCCCCCTGCCCGGCGTCGTCCGCGTCCAGTCCACCCTGACGCTGCGCACGGTGAAGCGGACGACGAAGCTTCCGATATGAATGCAGGATGCATTTTTTGTTTTTGTGCGGCTTCGGCAGGGAGAGCGCGTCGTGGATCAGGGGATAAGGCCGCAAACGAAAAGGGGCGCGCCACTTGCGCACCCCTTTCCGCGATCAATCCGACGGCGGGTCAGAAATTCACTTCACGATGACGTCGTAAGGACGGCGGCGCCACTGGCGACGAGGTTCACCAACCCACTTCTGTGATCCCACCTCGACAACGAACCGGTCAGGTCCCTTGTATTTCGGATCCGGCCTGTAGACGAAGCCACCGGCCATGTATTCACGGCCGTAGCAACGATGATCCTTGTTTCCTCCGACGTCCATTACATGCTTGTACCGGCCAATCTCGAGCCTGCCATGCTGGGGCTGCTCGATGATCTTGATTTCGGCCGGCATTCCGGCTGCGCATCCGTCCTTGCTATAGCTCAGATACGTATGACTAAAAGGTTCGCCCGCGTTGATCAGCACCGGGCCAGGCTCGTCGTCCCAATTCTTGTTCCCGCAGGCCGCCACGGTCAGCAGCAGGCCGGCGACCATCGCACTTTTTACCAACCCCATGAACCCCTCCTGGCAACAACCATGAGGAGAGTATGTGAGGGCTTCGAAAATGTCAGTGGATTCCAGCTGTTGCAGCCCGCATGCAACACGTTGCAATCAGGGTGTGGCGAACGGGTAACGGTTGTGCCCGTTCCGGACACGCGGCCCAGAAGTCCCGCACCGCCAGACCGCCCTGCCGGCGCGGTCCCCGTCCTCAGTCGGCGTCCGGCTCGCCCGCCTCAGCTTCCTTCAGGAAGGGCTCGACCGTGCCCTTGAGCTTGAGCGTCATCGGCTTGCCCTTGCGGTCGAGGGTCTTGCCGGCGGCGACGCGGATCCAGCCTTCGGAGACGCAGTATTCCTCGACGTTGGTCTTCTCGGCGCCGTTGAACAGGATGCCGATGCCGCGTTCCAGGAGGGCGGCGTCGTGGAACGGGCTGTCGGGATCGGAGGAGAGGCGATCGGGAAGGTCGGTGCTCATGGCTGGCTCGCTTTTCGCAGTTTCAGGTTCGGGCGCCGGGATAACGCAAATTTGTCCGCGCGGGAATGGCGTCCGCGCCGGATCGCGCGCTCTTGTCAATTTTGCGCCATTCCGATCATCTATCCGCCGATGCAGAGGACAGGCTGCCGGCATGATGCCGCAGCCCCTCCGCCAGCCGGCGCGTCTCCAGACCGGCAGGAGAACAACGGGATGAAGCGGCGCATTACGATTCTCGGACCCATCCTTCTTGCGGCAACGCTGGTGACGGCCGGCGCCGTCATCGCGCAGGAAGATCCCGAAGACGACGGCATGATGCAGATGGACCATGGCAACCATGGTCCGATGGAAAAGATGGAGACCGCGGCCGATTCGCCCTCCAGCGCCGAGTTCCTGGCAGCCAACACCCGGATGCACGAGGCAATGAACGTGCCGCTCACCGGGGACGCCGACGTCGATTTCGTGCGCAGCATGATCCCGCACCATCAGGGCGCCATCGACATGGCCGAGATCGTCCTGAAACACGGCAAGGATCCGGCGATCCGCAAGCTCGCCGAGGAGATCGTCGCGGCGCAGGAAAAGGAAATCGCCGAGATGAACGCCTGGCTCGACAAGAACGGGCAGTAGCCGCTCGCCGTCGTCCGGCTCAGGTCGGTATCAGGCCCGGTGCAGCGGATAGTCCGCCGGGCCGGGCCGGCCGGTCTGGGCGCGGTGGCGCAGCAGGTGGTCGGCAAGCACGCAGGCCAGCATCGCCTCGCCCACCGGTACGGCGCGGATGCCGACGCAGGGGTCATGGCGGCCCTTGGTGCGCAGGTCGACCTCCTCGCCCGTCGCCGAGATCGAGCGGCGATGGGTGAGGATCGACGATGTCGGCTTGATCGCAAACCGCGCGACGATCGGCTCGCCGGTGGAAATGCCGCCGAGGATGCCGCCGGCGTGGTTGGACAGGAACACCGGCTGGCCGTTGGCGCCGAGCCGCATCTCGTCGGCATTGTCCTCGCCCGAGAGGGTCGCCGACGCAAAGCCGTCGCCGATCTCGACACCCTTGACGGCGTTGATCGACATCAGCGCGCTGCAGATGTCCTGGTCGAGCTTGGCATAGACCGGTGCGCCGAGGCCGGCGGGCACGCCTTCGGCCACCACCTCCAGCACCGCGCCGATGGAAGAGCCCTCCTTGCGCACGCCGTCGAGGAAGACCTCCCACTCCTTCGCCGCCACCGGGTCCGGACAGAAGAACGGGTTCTCGTCCACGGCCGACCAGTCCCAGCGCGCCCGGTCGATCCGGTGCGGCCCCATCTGGATCATCGCGCCGCGGATCGTCACGCCGGGCAGGACGAGCCGGGCAACCGCGCCGGCCGCCACCCGCGCCGCCGTCTCGCGCGCCGAGGACCGTCCGCCGCCGCGATAGTCGCGCACGCCGTATTTCATGTCGTAGACATAGTCGGCGTGGCCCGGCCGGTAGCGGTCGCGGATATCGCCATAGTCCTTGGAGCGCTGGTCGACGTTGCGGATCATCAGCGAGATCGGCGTGCCGGTGGTGACGAGGCCGTTGGTGCGGTCGTCCTCGAACACGCCGGAGAGAATCTCCACCGCGTCCGGCTCCTGCCGCTGGGTGACGAAGCGCGAGCCGCCGGGCCGGCGCCGGTCGAGCCACTGCTGGATAGTCTCTGCCGAGATCAGCAGGCCGGGCGGGCAGCCGTCCACCACGCAGCCGAGCGCCGGCCCGTGGCTTTCCCCCCAGGTGGTGACGCGGAAGAGATGGCCGAAACTGTTGTGCGACATGGGGCGGGTCCGAAGGCGACGGGGTTTCGGCGGGAACGGTCGACCGCCAAGGCTGACGCTTTCTATGCGGCTGCAGGGACGCGGTCAAACCGGGACGTCGCGACGCCCTCGCCCCGCAGCATCCACTCGCCGGGCACCGTCACCCGCAAGGATCGACCGGTCATCGCCTGCCCGGAATCCGGCCGGCCTCAGAGCCAGCGGCCCTCGCCGTTTTCCCAGAAGAAGAAGCTGTCCTGCGGCACCGGCAGGTGGACGATCTCCTCGCCCGGCAGCCCCGCCAGCAGGCCGCGCACCGCGCGGCTGACGCCGCCGTGGGAGACGATCACCGCCGGACCGTCGACGCCGGCGAGAAAGGCCGCGACCCGTTCGGTCAGCATGGCGTAGCTCTCGCCGTTCGGCGGGGCGTGGGTGAAGGGCGCGGCCTTGCGCGGCGCCACCTCATGGGGCCGGCTCGCCTCGATGTCCTTCATCGAGTTGCCCTCCCAGTCGCCGAAGCTGATCTCCACAAGCCGCGCATCGAAGCCGATCCGGGCGCCATCGACGCCGAGTTCGGCGGCAACGATCTCCATCGTCTCGCGGGCCCGGCCGAGCGGCGAGGCGAAGAAGGCGAAGTCCTCGACGGCAATGTTGCTTGCGGCAAAGTGGTCGCGCACGGCGGCGCCGTTGCGCCGGGCCTGGCCGCGGCCGCGTTCGTTGAGCGGAATGTCGGTGCGCCCCTGCAGGCGCTTCACCACGTTCCAGTCGGTCTCGCCATGGCGGATGAACACCACCGGATGGGCATGTCGGACGACCGCAGCAACGGCGGGCAACGGGCTTTCGACGTTCACGGCAGAATTCCCGCTTTGCGGCGACGGCCGGCGTCCGGATCGCGCCGGACGCGGCGTGCGCTCAGTCCTTGACCACCGAGATGTCCGGCGCGTCCACTGCCTTCATGCCGACGACGTGGTAGCCGCTGTCGGCGTGATGGATCTCGCCGGTCACAGAGCGCGACAGGTCCGAGCAGAGGTAGAGGCCGACGTCGCCGACCTCGTCCGTGGTGACGGTGCGGCGCAGCGGGGCGTTGTATTCGTTCCACTTCAGAATGTAGCGGAAGTCGCCGATGCCGGAGGCGGCCAGCGTCTTGATCGGGCCGGCCGAGATGGCGTTGACCCGGATGCCCTTCGGGCCGAGGTCGACGGCGAGGTAGCGCACGCTCGCCTCGAGCGCGGCCTTGGCGACGCCCATGACGTTGTAGTGCGGCATCACCTTCTCGGCGCCGTAGTAGGTGAGCGTCAGGATCGAGCCGCCCTTGTTCATCAGCTTCTCGGCGCGCTGGGCAACAGCCGTCAGCGAGTAGCAGGAGATCAGCATGGTCTTGCTGAAGTTCTGCTCGGAGGTGTCGACGTAGCGGCCGGTGAGCTCGTCCTTGTCGGAGAAGGCGATGGCATGGACGAGGAAGTCGATGCCCCCCCACTCCTCTTCCACCTTGGCAAAGCAGGCGTCGAGCGAGGCGGTGTCGGTCACGTCGCAGTGGCCGGCGACGAGGCCGCCGAGTTCGGCTGCCAGCGGCTCCACGCGCTTGCGCAGCGCGTCGCCCTGATAGGTGAACCCGACCGTGCCGCCGTGCGCATGGATCGCCTTGGCGATGCCCCAGGCAATCGACCGGTTGTTCGCGACCCCCATGACCAGGCCACGCTTTCCCGCCATCAATCCCTGCGCTTCAGCCATTCCCGTCTCCATCTCGATCAAAACGCCCGGCGAACGGTCTGCCGGGAGGCGCGTCGTATTGCACGGCACAATATGCCCTGCAAGCCGGGCAGCCGCCGACAAAATGCTCGTATGGGCCGCCGATGATCGACAGGCCCGTTCGCTCGAAAGTCGTCACCTTTTAGCCGAGGCCCCCGCTAAGGGAAACATATGTCTCGGCGCGGAACGGCCGCCCGGGTTCACTTTTTAAGTCAGCACCTTTCAGTGTCATGACAGTTGTGACAGTCCGATGACGGGCACGAACGGCGCGATGCGGCCCCGACGTCGTTCGTGACATTGGCGGAGCCGCGGCAGGCCGCGGCTTCCGGTCGGTGGATTTATCGGCGATGATCGATCGCGCCGCCATCCGGCGCCAGCGCCCTCCCCTCCATCCGGATCCTCGCCGCCGCCCATGACCGATGCCCCGTCCGCCGACCTTCTTGCCCGCTTCGCCGCCCTCGTCGGCGACCGGAACGCCCTCACCGCGGCGTCCGACGTCGCGCCGCATCTCGTCGAATGGCGCGACCTCTACCAGGGGCGCACGCCGATGGTGCTCAAACCCGGCTCCACCGCCGAGGTGGCGGCCATCCTGACGCTTGCGCACGAGACCGGCACCGTGATCGTGCCGCAGGGCGGCAACACCGGCCTTGTCGGCGGCCAGACCCCGGATGCCAGCGGCCACGAGATCGTGCTCTCGCTCACGCGGATGAACCGGATCCGGGAGATCGACCTTGCCGGCAACACCGCCACCGTGGAGGCCGGCGTGGTGCTGGAGCGGTTCCACGAGGCGGTGAGCGCGGCGGGGCGATTCTATCCGGTGACGCTCGGCGCGCGCGGCTCCTGCGAGATCGGCGGCAACATCTCCACCACGCCGGCGGCACGGCGGTGCTCGCCTACGGCAACACCCGTGCGCAGGTGCTCGGCCTCGAGGTGGTGCTGGCTGACGGCCGGATCTGGAACGGCCTCCGGCGCCTGCACAAGGACAACAGCGGCTACGACCTGAAGCAGCTCTTCATCGGCGCCGAAGGCACGCTCGGCATCGTCACCGCGGCGGTGCTGAAGCTCCAGCCGCAGCCGGCGGCGGTGGAGGTCGCCTTTGCGGGCATGGCGACGCCCGAGGACGCGCTGCGGCTGCTCGGCCTTGCCCGGGCGCGCGCCGGCGCCGGGCTCACGGGCTTCGAACTGATGCCGCGCATCGGCCTCGACTTCTGCCTTGCCCATCTGCCCGGCGCCCGCGATCCGCTGGAAGGCGCTCACCCCTGGTATGTGCTGGCCGAGGTGTCGTCGAATACCGACGGCGACAGTGCGCGGACGGCGCTGGAGGCCTGTCTCGCCGCGGCGCTGGAGGCCGGCGTGATCGCGGACGCGACGATCGCCGCCGACGGCACGCAGGCCGCCGCCTTCTGGCGGCTGCGCCACGGCATGTCGGAGGTGCAGAAGCACGAGGGCGGCTCGATCAAGCACGACGTCTCCGTGCCGGTCGACCACATCCCTGCCTTCCTTGCCGAGGCGATTCCGGCCGTGGAGGCGCTTGTTCCCGGCTGCCGGCCGGTGCCCTTCGGCCACGTCGGCGACGGCAACCTGCATTTCAACGTCAGCCAGCCGCCGGCCATGGACAAGGACGTCTATCTGGCCGGCTGGGACGCAATGAACGAGGTGGTGCACGCCATCGTCCTGCGCCACGCCGGCTCGGTCGCCGCCGAACACGGCGTCGGCCGGCTGAAACGCGACCTGATCGCCCGGACCAAGGATCCGGTCGAACTCGACATGATGCGTGCCCTGAAGGCGGCGCTCGACCCGAAGGGCATTCTCAATCCCGGCCGGGTGGTGTGAGGGCGGGCTGGTTTTCTGCAAGGGGATTGATCACAGGGCCCTTCCCCGTGCCGATCGAATCCTTGCGACCCAAGAACGCTCCCTCAGAACAACTCCCCCTGCCGCTTCGCCTTCGCGGGCTTTTCCATCACCACCGGCGGATCGATCGCCATCGGCTCCGACAGCGGCTCCAGCAGCCCCACGTCATCGTTGCGCACGGCGTTGACACGCGCGGAGACCGGCACCGCCTCCAGAAGATCGTCCGCCGCCGGCCGCATCAGGTCGGCGACGTGGCGGGGCTCGTTGCGGTCGGTGTCCAGCCAAGCGGAAAAATCCTTCTCCGCGAGCACCACCGGCATGCGGTCGTGGATCGGCGCCATCAGGCGGTTGGCGGAAGTGGTCAGGATCGCGGCGGTGTCGATCTCGTTGCCGGCCGCGTCCGCGTAGAGCTCGAACAGGCCCGCGAAGGCAAGCAGGCTGCCGTCGCGCGGCCGGATGAGAAAAGGCTGCTTCTCGTTGCCCACCCGCCGCCATTCATAGAAGCCGCTGGCCGGAATGAGGCAGCGGCGGTGGCGCATGGCGTTGCGGAAGGCCGGCTTTTCCACGGCCGTCTCGGAACGGGCGTTGATCAGCAAAGGGAATTTCGCCGTGTCCGTCACCCAGCCCGGAATGAGGCCCCAGCGCATCAGGTGGAAATGCCGGCCGTCACGGCCGAAGCGGACCACGGCGATCGGCTGGGTCGGGGCGATGTTGTAGCGCGGCGGAAAATTCGGCTGCTCGACGTAGCCGAAGGCGCGGCGGACCTCGTCCGGCGGGGCGATCAGGATGAAGCGGCCGCACATGCCAGACCTCCGGAAGACTGCGGATGCCCCCCTGCCGATGACAGTGGTGCCTTGTTCGTAAGCATTTTAGCAACTTTGATCGCAATAGGATGTTTCGTTGGAGAAATGAAGTCCGGGGGGGCTGCATCGTGTCGGGGGTGATGGAGATCGAGGCACAGGCTCCCGGCGACCTCGATCTCTCGATCGGGCGCCTTGCGGCCGCCAACATTCACCCCGAGACGCGGCTCGCGACCGATTACCTGAACCACTTCAACGAGGTGGTCATGCTGATCGACATGCTGCCGATGATGCCCGAGTGCCTCGGCGACGTGCTCGCCTGGCGGCCGCGCAGCTATGTGGAGCATTTCCGCGCCTCGAAGTTCAAGGAACGCGACCTGGCGATCGCCGCCTATGACACCGTCAATCCGGATCGCCGCGCCGCGCTGGAAAACACCGTGCGGATGGTCGAACTCGCCCTCGCCTCGGTGCAGCGGATGATCGAATCCTCGGAGGCGCCGATGGCGGAGACCATCGAACGGGTCGGATTCGTCGCCGAGCACCAGATCCGGCCGTTGCTGGAGCATGCCAGCGGCCTGATCAACGGCGGCCCGGTCTCCGCGCCGGAGCCGGACGATGCCCATGGCGCGCAGACCGTGATCGACGCCCTGTTCGACTGATCGCTCGCGACGCAGTATGACGGTGGCCACCGCACCTGCCTTCGATCCACGGGACCCATGACCGACATCCGCAGACCAACCCTGGGCGTGAGCGCCGGCATCTGGAACGACGGCGGCCGGCTGCTGCTGATCCGCCGCGCCAAGGCACCCTTCGTCGGGTCGTGGAGCTTTCCCGGCGGCCACGTGGACGCCGGCGAGACGCTGGCGGAAGCCGCGCGCCGCGAGGTGCGCGAGGAATGCGGCATCGAGATCGAGGTCGCCGGCGCGCCGATCCTGCGCGAGATCATCGAGCACGACGCCGACGGCACGCTCGCCCGCCACTATGTGATCGCCGTCTTCGCGGCCCGGCCGACCAGCGCGGCGACACCCGTGGCCGGCGACGACGCCGACGACATCGCCTGGATCGACCCCGCCGAGATCGGCCGGCTGCGCTACACGCCCGGCCTGCGCCGCTACATCGCCGCCACGCGGGAGCTCGTCCTTTCGCCGGCGGGCGCTGGCGCCTTGTCCGCCGGGCAGGAGCTCTGACGGTGGCCGGCCGCCTCCCCTCGCTCGCCTGCCGCCGTATCGGCGCCGCGCTCCTGGGCGCGATGCTGCTCGCCGCTCCGGCCCGGGCGGAAGACCCGCCGCACGCCGGCGACCTTCAGCGCCTCGCCGAGATTCTTGGCGCGCTGTCGCATCTCGACACCGTGTGCAGCGGCCGGGCCGGCAGCATCTGGCGCGAGAAGATGTCGAACTTCCTGCAGGTCGAGGCGCCGCCGCCGGAGTTGCGTCGCCGCTACATTGCCGCCTACAACCGCGCCAACCGCGAGTTCGCCGCGCTCTATCGCGACTGCACGCCCCGCGCGGCCGACCTGGTGCAGCGCTATCTCGACGAGGGGGCGCGGCTGTCGCGCCGGCTGTCCACAGACAAGTGACCGGATCGGGCGGCGCCGGCAGAGCAATCCGGCGCGGAAATCCGGGCGCCAGCCGCCGCCGGCGCAGCGTTAACCTCTCTTAACCCGCCGCCGTTAACTCAAATTAACGATGACCGTTGCGGTCGTCCGTCACCCTGCTAGTGTCGCCTCAAGCACGACGCCGGACGCGCAAGGCGCCCGGCCAGGGTCGCCTCGCCCCGGTGAGACAGGACAGGACGAGTGATGGCGACGCTGAGCGAGGACCACGAGACCGACCACGAGGCGTGCGACGCCGAGCGCTTCAAGCGCCGGGCCATGCAGCACATCGAGCAGGCCTTCGATGAAGCCGACGCCGACGGCGTGCCGGCCGACGCCTTCGCCCACGTGGCCCTGTTCACCGCGCTCACGACCCTCGTCGACTGTTTCGGCGAGCCGGTGGTCGCGGCGATGATCTCGAAGATCCCCGCGAAGATCGCCGCCGGCGACTACACGCTCGACCGCACGCTGCAGTAACGGCCGCATAATCCGGCACCGGTCCTCGGTATCGGCGACCGGTGCCAAGGCCTGGTAAACAGCCGCTCCGGCCCGCGCGTCGTGGCATTGCGGCAACAGCGCAGGAAAAACGCCGGGCGACGCTGTCGCCTCCAGCGCTCTTTTGACTTTCATTTCAGCGAGTTGCCCATGGAGCCGGGCAACGGCGCAAGGGTGACAAGCCCCCGCCCCCGGCCCTATAGGGAGGGGGTCGAGGTGCCGGCCGCACCCTGATGCGTCGCGCGGTGGCGACGTGGGTGGCCGGCGCGGACGCACTGGAGTGATGACTTTGCGATACCCGGTCTGGCTCGCGATCCTCGCCATCGGCGCGGTGTTGCCGGCGCATGCGGCCACCGAGGTGCCCACCCAGCGCATCATCGTGCCCCCGATCAATGCCGCGCCGCCGGTCGGCGAGGAATTGGAGGAGCGCCCCTCGCTTCCGCCGGGCGGCTTCAACCCGCTCGACCGCTCGCCGGTCGAGGCCGAGGCGGTCGATCCGGCAGCCCCGCTGCCGGAGGTCCACTACGGCCATGCCGGCCTGCCCGAGCCCGTCGCCCGCATGCGCGCCGCGATCCTCGCCGCCGCCCTCACCGGCGACACCGAGGCGCTGCGGCCGGTGATCGAATCGTCGAAGACCGCGCCGAAGCTTGCCGGCCAGGAGGCCGAGGACAAGATCGACACGCTCAAGGCCGAATCGGGTGACGAGGACGGCATCGAGATCCTCGCGATCCTCGTCGACGTGCTGGAGGCCGGCTGGATCGTCCAGGACGCCGGCACGCCGCAGGAGACCTATGTCTGGCCCTATTTCTCGGCCTATCCGCCGAGCCGGCTGACCACCAAGCAGATGGTCGAGGTCTACCGCGTCATGACCGCCGGGGATTTCGCCGAGATCGCCGCCACCGGCAGCTACACCTTCTACAAGGTGGAAATCACTGCCGACGGCGCGTGGAAGACCTTCGCGATGCCGGAATTCTCGGTGCCGGAGTGAGGCCGGAAGGCGGGTCTCACAGCGGCCCCTTGAACACGAAGAAGGCGCCGGCGCAGATCAGCGCGAAGCCGACCGCGTGGTTGATGGTGATCTTCTCGCCCAGATACATCACCGAGAAGCCGGCGAAGATCACCAGCGTCACCACCTCCTGGATGGTCTTGAGCTGGGCGGCCGAATAGACCTCGTGACCGTAGCGGTTGGCCGGCACGGCGAGGCAGTATTCGAAGAAGGCGATGCCCCAGCTGACGAGGATCACGATCCACAGCGGCCGGTTCTCGAACTTGAGATGGCCGTACCAGGCAAACGTCATGAACACGTTGGAGGCGAGCAGCAGCAGGATCGGGCGGACATAGTCGAAGACGGGCATGGACGGCTTCCGGGAGGATGTCGGACGCGCAGCCGGTCCACGGCTGGACCCGGCAGGCGACGATCCTCATCGCAGACCTGAGCCGCGCTTTCCAGTGATCCGGTGCGAGATCAGGTCTGCGCACAGGGCCCGTCGCAAACCTGCCCTCACCAGCCGCCGCCGCCGCCCCCGCCACCGCCGCCGCCCGAGCCGCCGCCGGAAAAGCCGGAGCTCGACGAGCGCGGCGCCGGCACCGACGACTGGAAGGCCGACGACATGGTGCTGGAGAGGCCGGAGAAGGCGCTGCCGAAGCCGGCTCCGCTGAACGACCGACCGCCATACCAGCCGGGCGCATAAGTCACCGCCGCGCCGGCCGCCGCAGCGGTGGCAAGCCAGGCCTGCATCGCCTGCGACCACGGCTTTTCCTCACCGAGCGCAATGGCATAGGGCAGCAGCGTCTCGAAATGCTGCGGCGACATCTCCGGCGCGCCGGCCATGTTGAGCCGCGCGGTCTCCGCCTTGGAAATGTAGAGCTTCAGCCCCTCGATCTCGGCCATCACCTTGCGCCCGTGGTGGTCGGCGCACGCAGCAGGATGAAGAACAGCACGTTGAGGCCGACGAGCGCGCCGGTCAGCAGCGGCAGCGTCGGATCGGCAGTGAGCATCGGCAGGGCATGCACGGCAAAGGCGCCGACACCGCTGACCACCATATATCCGAGCACGAAGATCATCACCAGAAGACGCACCTTCGAGGCCACGCCGCTGCCGCGCACCATCGTCAGCACCAGCCGCGACATTAAGGCGGCAAAGAAGCCGAAGAAGACGAAGGGAATGAGCGTCGCGACACTTTCGGCGCCCCAGCGCCCGAGCGCCAGCAGGCCGACGAGGCCGAGCACGCTGAGCGCGATGCCGATGATCGCATAGAGCCGGTTGTTCTCGAAATAGCGGCCGCGATTCTCGGCCTCGATCGCGTTGCGGAAGGCGGAGGCGAGCCGGACGATCTCCGGGCCATTGGCCTTGTCGAGGCGCAGCCGGGCATGGCCGCCCGCGTCAAGGAAGGTCAGGATCGCCCGCTCGCCCGGCGGCAGGCTGGCGGGGCGATCGTCGCCGACGCGCACGATCACCGGCTTGTCGCCCAGATCCTCCAGCCGGAGATGGCCCTTGACCCCCAGCGACACCACCGCCGCCGACAGCGCCGTCCAGCCCTTGCCGCTGAAGCCGAGCTCGTGGATGTAGTTCGCCAGCGCCGGCGAGATGCCGGCGGGCGGGTGAAAGCGCGGAATGACCAGATGGGCCGGCGGGTCGCGGCCGACCTTCGACCAGGCGATCAGGTAGTAGCCGAACACCACGAGGACGACGAGGGCGCCGAGGATCTCGTTGCGGTTGTCGAGGAAGAACCAGCCGGCCTCCTGCGCCTCGCTCGGCGGCGCGATCACGCCTTTGGGGATCGCGACGACAACCGTAAGCCCTTCGCCGGGGCCGAGCGGCGCGGTGGTGCGGAAGGTCACCTCCCGGCCCTGCGCCTCGACGCGCCAGGCATCGCCGCGCGCGCCGAAACGGCCGGTGTAGGCGGTCCAGCGCTCGGGCGTCGCCCCCTCCGGCAGGATCACGGTCGCGGTGGCGAGATCGACCGGGAACGCCCAGTCGTTGCCGGTGACGTTCCAGTAGACCTCGTCATGGTCGGCAAAGCGGCGGATCTGCCGGCTCGTCTCGTAGCGGATGCGGTAGGCGTAGGTGCCGCGCGGCAGCAGCCGGTCCCGGTCGCCGATGTAGATTCGCACTCCGTCCGCGCTGGTGTTCGTGGACCACGGCTCGGCCGCGCCGTCGCGCTCGACGTCCAGCACCTCGAAGCCGACCTCGCGGCGCCGTCCTTCGTCATCGACGAAGGTCAGCGGAAAGTCTCGGAAGATGCCGCGCCGGATGTTGCGGCCCTCGGCATCGACGGTGATGCGCTCGGTGACCAGAAGGTCGCCGTCCGCCTGCACCTCGATGGTGGAGGAAAACGACCGGATGCGCTCGTCGGCAAGGACCGGCGCGGCCATCAGCAGGGCGAGGAGCAATGCGATCAGGGCGGCGAGGCGCGCGAGCGGGCGGGCGATCATCACGCGGCCCCTCAGAAGCCGACCTTCGGCACCGCCCGGTCGGCGGCATTCTCGATCTCGAAATAGGGCATCGCCGCGAAGCCGAAGCGGCCGGCGACGAGGTTGGAGGGGAAGGATTCCACCATCACGTTGAGTTCGCGGGCCGCGCCGTTGTAGTAGCGCCGCGACATCTGGATCTCGTTCTCGAGGGTGGAGAGCTCGCCCTGCAGCTGGGTGAAGTTGGCGCTCGCCTTGAGGTCCGGATAATTCTCGGCGACCGCGAGCAGCCGGCCGAGCGCCTGCCCGAGCAGGCCTTCCGCCGCCGCCCGGCCCGCCACATCGCCGGCCGGCACCGCCCCCACCTGCGCCCGCATCCTTGTCACCGCCTCAAGCGTCTCGCGCTCGTGGGTCATGTAGCCCTTCACGGTCTCCACGAGGTTGGGCACGAGATCGGCCCGGCGCTTCAGCTGCACGTCGATGCCCGACCACCCCTCCTTCGCCATCTGCCGCGCCTTCACCAGCGCGTTGTAGAGGTAGACGAGGTAGACGGCGATCAGGACGAGGATCGCGAGAATGATCAGGCTGGTCATGACGGCGTTTCCGGAGCAATGGCGTACGTCTTCAGTATCTGCCGACAAGTGCTAGCAGATCATGACGGCGAGGGAGAGGGTCTGATCCGGACTCCCGGCTCTTCGCTCTTGGCTCTTGCCTCATCCCTCACCGCATCCGTCATCGCTCTCCGTCTTCGCCATCCCCGCAAAGGCGGGGACCCGGCACTCGGCAAGGTCGACATTGCGGGAGCGGAAGGCGGTCGCAGCCCCGCCCGTCGTCAGCCGGCCCCATCCGCCCGCGGAACGATGGGTCCCCGCCTGCGCGGGGATGACGGATGCGGGGGGACTGGAAATCGAGGGAAACGCCTGAAGCCGGAGGTGCGGGAGGAGGGTCGCACACTCCCGCATCCCTCACGTCCCGCTTCCCCCGCCCTCACCCCCGCGGCAGGGCCTCGCCGAACAGCACCGGCTCGCCCTGCGCGGGCGTCGTGAGCTCGCCCTGCCACATCACCTTGCGGCCGCGCACGAAGGTGCCGACCGGCCAGCCGGTGGCGGACAGGCCGTCGTAGGGCGTCCAGCCGCATTTCGAGGCGATCCAGCCGTTGGTGATCGTCTCCGTCCGCTTCAGGTCGACCACCGTCAGGTCGGCATCATAGCCGACGGCGATGCGGCCCTTGCGCGCCATGCCGAACAGGCGGGCCGGGCCGGCGCTGGTCATGTCGACGAAGCGGGCGAGCGACATCCGGCCCTTCGCCACATGGTCGAGCATCACCGGCACCAGCGTCTGCACGCCGGTCATGCCCGAGGGGCTTGCCGGATAGGGCCTGGCCTTTTCCTCCAGCGTGTGCGGCGCGTGATCGGAGCCGAGGACGTCGGCGATGCCCTGCCCGACCCCGTGCCAGATGCCGTCGCGGTGGGCGGCGTCCCGCACCGGCGGGTTCATCTGCAGGAGGTTGCCGAGCCGGGCGTAGTCGTCCGCCGACAGGGTCAGGTGGTGCGGCGTCACCTCGCAGGAGGCGACGTCCTTGTGGTCCTTCAGGAACACCATCTCCTCGGCCGTGGAGATATGCAGCACGTGGATGCGTGCACCGACGTCGCGGGCAATCCCGACAAGGCGCCGGGTGCACATCAGCGCGGCCTCGGCATCCCGCCAGACCGGATGGGACGACGGATCGCCGGGAATGCGCTCGTCCATCCGGTCGCGCAGGCGGTATTCGTCCTCCGAGTGGAAGGCGGCGCGGCGGCGGGTCTGCGACAGGATCGCGGCGACGCCGGCGTCGTCCTCCACCAAGAGGTCGCCGGTGGACGAGCCCATGAACACCTTGATGCCGGCGGCGCCCGGCAGGCGCTCCAGCTCCGGAATGTCCTCGACATTGCCGCGGGTGCCGCCGACCCAGAAGGCAAAGTCGCAGTGCATCCGGTGCCGGCCGAGGGCGACCTTCTCGGCGAGGCGTTCGGCGCTGGTGGTCAGCGGGCTGGTGTTGGGCATCTCGAACACGGCGGTGACGCCGCCCATCACCGCGGCGCGCGAGCCCGATTCGAGATCCTCCTTGTGGACCGCCCCCGGCTCGCGGAAATGCACCTGGCTGTCGACGACGCCGGGCAGCACGTGCAGGCCCTTCGCCTCGATCACCTCGCCGGCCCGCGCCGGATCGATGTCGCCGATCGCGACGATCCGGCCGCCCGTCACGGCAATGTCGCGCAGGCCCTCGCCGTCGTGGTTGACGACGGTGGCGCCGCGGATCAGGAGGTCGAAGGTCTCGGGCATGGCGTGTCTCCTGAAGGCGGGAGGGGTGTCGTTCGTCCCTGCCTATACGACGGCCGGCGCGTTGACGGAACAGGCGATGGCCCGCCGGCCGCTCGCCACCGCCCCGCGGGGCACCCTCGTGACCGGCGCCCTTGTGACACCCGCCGCGGGGGGCTACCTCTCTTGGCAGTTTCCCGAACCGGAGAATCTTCGCGATGACCCATGCGCCCGTCGCAGACCTTGCCGATCGCGGCCTGCTCCGCGTGGACGGAGCCGACGCGAAGACCTTCCTCGACAATCTCCTCACCGTCGATGTCGACGACGTGCTGCGCGATGGCGCGGGTTTTGGCGCACTGCTGACCCCGCAGGGCAAGATCATCGCCGACTTCCTCGTCGTCGCCGATGGCGAGGGCTTCCTGATCGACACGGCACGGCCGTTGCTGCCCGATCTCCTCAAGCGGCTGACGCTCTACCGGCTGCGCGCGAAGGTGCAGCTCTCCGACGTCAGCGAGGCGCTGGCGGTGCTCGTATCCGTCGGCGGCACGGCCGATCTGCCCGGCCGCGTCATCACCGATCCGCGCCATGCCGGCCTTGGCCAGCGCGCCTATGTGCCGCGCGCCGAGGCGTCGGGCCTTGCGGCGGTCGACGCCTCCGACTGGCACGCCCTGCGCACGCGGCTCGGCATCCCGGAAGGCGGCCTCGACTTTGCCTATGGCGACGCCTTCCCGCACGAGGCGGCGATGGACCAGATCGCCGGGGTGGACTTCGAGAAGGGCTGCTACGTTGGCCAGGAGGTGGTCAGCCGGATGCAGCACCGCGGCACGGCGCGCAAGCGCCCGGTGCTGGTCACCGCCGACACCGACCTTCCGCCACCGGCACGACGATCACCGCCGACGGCCGCCCGGCCGGCCTGCTCGGCTCCGTCGCCGGCCACGACGGTCTTGCCATCCTGCGCCTCGACCGTGCGGCCGGCGCCGCCGCGCTGCTGGCCGGCGACGTGCCGGTGCGGCTCGCGCTGCCGGACTGGGCGGCCTATGGCTGGCCCACGGCCGCCGAGACGGAGTAGGCGCCATGGCCGACCGCCCGTCCGCCCTGCCCCGCGCGTGGCAGCGCATGCTGTCCGGCCGCCGGCTCGACCTGATCGATCCCTCGCCGCTCGACATCGAGATCGAGGACATCGCCCACGGCCTTGCCCGCGTCGCGCGCTGGAACGGCCAGACGGTCGGCGACCACGCCTATTCGGTCGCCGAACATTCGGTGCTGGTGGAAGAGATCGCCTGTGCGCTCGAACCCGGCCTCGACGCCAGCGCCCGGCTCTGCGTGCTGCTGCACGACGCCCCGGAATATGTGATCGGCGACATGATCTCGCCGTTCAAGGCGGTGATCGGCGGCAACTACAAGGCGATCGAGGCCCGGCTGCAGGGCGCGGTCCACCTGCGCTTCGGCCTGCCGGAGACGATGCCCGCCGCGTTGAAGAAGCTGACCAAGAAGGCCGACGGCATCGCCGCCTATTTCGAGGCGGTGGAGCTTGCCGGTTTCGCCCGCCCGGAAGCCAAGCGCCTGTTCGGCCTGCCCCTCGGCTTCGGCACCCCCGCCGCAGATGGCCCGCGCCTCGGTCTTTCGGCCAGGCCGGCGACGCAGGCGCAGGCGGCGTTTCTGTCGCGGTTCCGGGAGATCGAGGGAAGCGGGTGAGGGTGTCCTTGCGGATGCGCGGATCGTCGGGACTTCGCCGTGAACCCTGCTGACGTCCAGGCACTGTGCGCGGCGCGCCCAGCCTCGTCCTTCGAGACGGCCCTTGCGGGCCTCCTCAGGATGAGGCCTTGGTGAATCTGCTTTTTTTATCGAAGCGTTGCCCTCTCCCCTCATCCTGAGGAGGGCGCGCAGCGACCGTCTCGAAGGACGAGGGGAAAGCCACCGGGGCGCTGTCTGATGGTCGAAATCCTCACCGAAAGTCGTCGCCTCCCATTTGGGAGCCACCCTGATCGCGCCGGACAGCCTGTGACCTCGACAGCGTGACAGGTTGATCGATGTCCAGCCTCCTCGTCTGCCGCTACAGTGTTTCCCGCCGTCAAATCGCCCGGATCGGGGCGGTCTGTCGCGCCACCCACCGGAATTGCGTCCCATGATCCACGTCTGCTCGCTTGCCCGACTTGAAGAAACCGCCCGCCGCACGCAGGCCCGGCATATCGTGTCGCTGGTCAATGCCGGCACGCCGATGCGCCTGCCGGCCGGGTTCGACTCCGCCGGGCACCTGTTCCTCGCCATGAACGACATCGTGGCGCCGACCCACGGCATGACCCCGCCCGGCCACGCCCATGTGGCGACCTATCTGGAGTATCTCGACGACTGGGCGCGCTCCGGCCCGCTGGTGGTCCACTGCTTTGCCGGCATCAGCCGGTCGACGGCGGCCGCCTACATTGCCGTGGCGGCTCTGGAGCCCGGCCGCGACGAGGAGGAACTGGCGCAGGAGTTGCGCCGCCGCGCGCCGTCGGCCACCCCGAACCAGCGGCTGGTCGACATCGCCGACGAGGTGCTCGGCCGGGGCGGACGGATGAGTCGGGCGATTGCCGCCATCGGCCGCGGCGCCGACGCCTACGAGGGCACGCCCTTCGAACTGCCCTTTGCCATCGCCACGGGTCGCTGAGGCCCGGATGGACAGCCTCGCGGCTCTTCTCGTCCTTGTCATGCTGGCGATCCTCGGCGGATCGCTGCTCGGCATCGCCGCCTTCGTGAAGAGCCGGGGACTTGCCCGCGAGGTGACGGCGCTGCGTGACAGGATCGCCGTGCTCGAGGCCCGCGCGTCCGGCCTGCCGAGGGCCGACACGGCGGACGACCCGGTCGACGAGGCGGCGCGGCAGGCGGATGCCGCAGGCTTCGAGACGGCGAAGGGCAAAGCCCCGACGACCGCCCCCCCGGCCTCCGGCCTCCCGGCGCCGGACGCGTCCGAGCCTGATGCGCCGACACCTGATGTTCCGCCGCAGGCCGCGCTCGCGGAAAGGCCTCGTGCCCCCCGCGACCTCGAGGAGGCGATCGGCAGCCGCTGGGCGGTCTGGGTCGGCGGCATCGCGCTGGCGCTCGGCGGCGTGTTCCTCGTGCGCTATTCGATCGAGGCGGGGCTGCTCGGGCCGCGGCGCGGATCGCCTGCGGCCTGCTGCTGGCCGCAGCCCTGCTTGGCGCCGGCGAGTGGTTGCGCCGCCGTCCGGTGCCGGCCGAGGGCCGCAGCGCCTATATTCCCGGCGTGCTGACCGCCGCCGGCACCGCCACCGCCTTTGCCGCCGTGTTCTCGGCCTATGCGCTCTACGGTTTCCTCGGAAACGCCGCCGCCTTCGTGGCGCTGGCCGTGGTGGCGCTCGCCACGCTGGCGCTGGCGCTGCTGCACGGGCCGGCGCTGGCCGGGCTCGGGCTCGCCGCCGGCTATGCGACGCCGTTTCTCGTTGCCTCCGACGCTCCGGCGCTGGCGCCGCTGGCGCTCTATCTCGCCGTGCTCACCGCCGCCAGCCTAGGCCTTGCCCGGATGCGCGGCTGGCTGTGGCTCGCCGTGATCGCGGTCACCGGCTCGGTCGGCTGGGCGCTGCTGATGATCCTCGGCGGACGGGGGGACGGGCTCGACCCGGCGATCACGGCGCTGTTCACGGTTGCCGCCTTCCTGCTGGCCACCGCTGCCTTCGCCGCCGCGACCCACGAGGCGGCGCCGAACCTGCCGCCCGAGGGACGCGACCTCCGCGGCGCCGGGCTGCTCGCCCTGTTCACCCTGCCGGCGCTGCTGCATCTGGCCGTGTTCGGCCATGGCGGGACCGGCCTTGCCCTGCTCGCGGCGCTCGCGGCGGGCTTTGCCGGCGTCGCCTGGCGCTGGCCGCCGCTGCGCCATCTTGCCTTGGCCGTGCCGGCGATGCTCGGCCTCGGTCATCTCGGCTGGGACGTGCCGGGCGCCGTGCTGGTCGGCGATCCTGTGACCGGCGGCCAGGCTGCGCCCTCGCTGACCGATCTTCTGGCACTGGAGACGACCTCCGGCCTGATCGGCTCGGCCGCCGCCTTCGGCGTTGCCGTCGGTGTCATCGGCTTCGTCGCCGTGCTGCGGGGCACGGCCCGCGCGCCGCTTGGCCTTGCCGGGGCGGTCACGCCGCTCGTGCTCCTGTGCGTGACGTGGCTGCGGGTTGCCGAATTCGGACCGAGCAGCACCTTCGGCGTCCTCGCCCTCGGCCTCGGCTTCGTCCTCGCCGGCCTTGCCGAAAGCCTGATCCGGCGCCTCGACGACACGGATTTCGGCGCCGATGGTGCCATCGCGGCCTATGCAGTGTCTGCCGTGGCGGCGCTGGCGCTGGCCTTCGCCATCCTGTTCGAGCGCGGCGTCCTCACCGTCACCCTCGCCCTGATCGTGCCGGCGCTCGCCATGGTCGACGCGCGCCGACCGTTGCCGGCCCTGCGCTGGACCGCGATCGTGCTTGCGCTCATCGTGGCGGCCCGGCTGGTCTGGGATCCGGGCGTGGCCGGTGGCGACCCGGGGGCAACCCCGGTGTTCAACTGGCTGCTGTGGGGCTACGGCCTTCCGGCGCTTGCCTTTTTCGGCGCCAGCCTGGTGTTCGCCCGCCGCGGGCCGGCGCTGGTGGTACATGTGCTGGAGGCGGCGAGCCTGACGCTCGGCACGCTGACGCTGATCCTCGTCATCCACCATGCCATGGCCGGCGGACGGCTCGAGGCGCCGGTCTCCGGCCTTCTCGAAGCCGCGCTGCACACGATGACCTTCCTCGCCGTCTCGCTCGGCGCCAACCGGCTGGCGGCCCTGCGCGGCGGCCCCGTGTTCGGCCGGGCGAGCCCCCTGCTCGGCCTTCTCGGGCTGGCCGGCGCCGTGCAGCTGCTCGTCATCGCCAACCCGATGGTCAGCGGCGAGCCGATCGGCGGCCTGCCGGTCATCAACGTCCTCGCCTTTGCCTATCTCGGCCCGGCGCTGCTGATGGCCGTCACCGGGCAGCTTGCGCGCGTTGCCGGCCGGCCGCGCTGGTATGTCCGGCTCTGCGGCTGGGGTGCGGGGCTTCTTGCCGCCACGTGGCTGACGCTCGCCGTCCGCCACGGCTTCCACCGGCCGGACATGGCGTCCGGCGACATCGGCGAGGCGGAGCTCTACGTCTATTCGGCGGTGTGGCTCGTCGCCGGCGTCGGCCTGCTGGTCCTCGGCGTGGTCGGATCGTCGGTCACGCTGCGCCGGGTCGCGGCTGCCGTCATCCTTGCCGTCGTCGTCAAGGTGTTCCTGATCGACACCGCGGGCCTCACCGGCGTCTGGCGGGCGCTGTCCTATCTCGGGCTCGGCGCCGTGCTGATCCTGATCGGCCTTGCCTACCAGCGGCTGCTCGGCCCGATGCTGCGGCGGCGCGAGGCCCCGGACGGCTGACGCGGTTCCGCGTCAGCCCATCCCTGAATCAGGTCGTCATTGCGTCAGCCGATGTCGACCACCACCCGGCCGCGCACCTTGCCCTCGACGATGTCGGTGGCCGTCTGCACGATCTCGTCGAAGCCGATGCGGGTGGTGAGGGCGGCGAGCTTGTCGCGGTCGAGATCGGCGGCAAGCCGTGCCCAGGCGGCAACGCGCCTGTCGCGCGGCACCGTGACGGAGTTGATCCCGAGCAGCGACACGCCGCGCAGGATGAAGGGCGCGACCGACGTCGTCAGGTCCATGCCCATGGCGTTGCCGCAGGCGGCGACCGCGCCCTCCCCGGTCGTCATCGCCAGCATGTTGGCGAGCACCTTCGAGCCGACGGTGTCGACGCCAGCGATCCAGCGCTCCTTGCCGAGCAGCTTCGGCTCGCCGGAGAGCTCCGCCCGGTCCAGCACCTCGGCCGCGCCGAGGGAGGCGAGGAACTCCGCCTCACTGGTGCGGCCCGTGACGGCGATCACATGCCAGCCGAGCCGGGCCAGCAGCGTGATGGCGACGGTGCCGACGCCGCCATTGGCACCGGACACGACCACCGGCCCCATCGCCGGCGTCAGGCCGTGCCTTTCCAGCGCCAGCACGCAGAGCATCGCGGTGTAGCCGGCCGTGCCGACCGCCATGCAGTCGGCGCCGGACAGGCCCTCGGGCTTGTGGATCAGCCAGTCGCCCTTGACCCGGGCAAGCCCGGCATAGGCGCCGTAATGCACCTCGCCGACGCCCCAGCCGTTCAGCACCACCTCGTCGCCGGGAGAAAACTCCGGATCCTGCGAGGAGACGACGGTGCCGGCCAGGTCGATGCCCGGGATCATCGGCCAGCGGCGCACCACCGGCAGCTTGCCGGTGATGGCGAGCCCGTCCTTGTAGTTGACGGTGGAGTGGGCAACGCGGACGACGACATCCCCCTCCATGAGATCGGCCTCGGTGAGATCCGCGACACGGAGCGACTGCCGCTTTTCGGCGTCGCGCTCGACGAGAATGGCCTTGAACTGCTCCATCGCGGGTCTCCCTCGATCCTGTTGGTCCTTCGGCTTAGCACGGCGGGCGCCGCCCTCGCCAATCCCGGCTGTCGAGGACGATGCAGGGCGCCTCCCGTTTCGCCGGATTAACCGCTTCGCAAGGTTAACCACTCCATACTTCCACGCATCCCGCATCGGCAGGTCCGGCATCGAAACCGGTCCGGAACGCGCGCCTCCTGGCGCCGTCACTGCCTGTCGTCCCGCGGGGGGCGTGGCGCCATGGCCTTCCGGCCGGGCGGAGAGTTCGGAGCAGGACGAGTGATGCGTCGCAATTTCGCCTGGGCCCGCACGGCGGGCCGTCTCGGTGCCGTCCTTCTCGCCGGCGCCTGCGCGTCCGCGCTGGTGCCGACGAAGATCGCCTATCAGGATGCAGCAAGCCTGCTGACCCGCGACCTCGACCCGGAAACCCGCTGGACGATGACCCTGACGGCCACGGCCGGCGGCTCGGTCCATGTCGCCTCCGGCATGATGGAGGAGGCAACCGGCACCATCGCCGTGGTGTCGCGCGCACCCGACGGCGTCGGTGTCGACGTGACCATCGGCGACGTCGACCCGATCATCACCGGTTCGATCAACGCCGCCGCCGAAATCCCCGACGAGGACCGGATCGACCGCACGCTCAAGGGCGACCTGCCGATGTCGATCACGACACCGGCGACGCCGAAGGGCTTCTCGGCCGGCTCGGTCTACGAGGAACACGGCAGCTTCGCCGCCCCGGCGTCGGAGATCGGCCTGCAGGTCGCCTTTGCCGGGGCCTCGCTGCCGCTCTCGGCGCTGGCGGTGGCCCGCTTCATCGAACCGCGCCCCGCCCTGACGGCGGTCGCCAGCCTGGAGCCGCTGCCCCTGCCGGTCAGCCGGCCGGACACGACGATGCTGGTCGCCTCCGGCTATCCGCGCCGCAACGTCGCCCCCTGGGGCGTTGGCGCCGCGGCCGAAGCGATGGCCGTCGCCTATGCGCCCGACGCCTCCGTCGTTTCGCAGGATGCCTTCGACGCGCTGTTCTCGACCCCGAAGGACAAGCCGGACGTTCCGGAACTCGTCGTCAAGCCGGGCGAGCACTGGTGGGCGAAGATCCCGCTGCCGACCTCGATCTTTGCGGCCGCCGAACAGAAGTGCCTCACGGAAGCGGTCTATTTCGAAGCACGCGGCGAATCCTACGACGGCCAGGTCGCCGTGGCGCAGGTGGTGCTGAACCGGGTGCGCAATCCGGCCTATCCCGCCACCATCTGCGGCGTCGTCTACCAGAACCGCCATCTCTACAACCGCTGCCAGTTCTCCTTTGCCTGCGACCGGGTCAAGGACATCGTGTGGTCGCGCAAGGCGTGGAAGCTGGCCGAAAAGGTCGCCGATGACGTCTCGACCGGCCGGGTCTGGTTCGACAGCGTCGGCACGGCCACCCACTATCACGCGACCTACGTGCGCCCGAACTGGGCCGGCGTGTTCCACAAGCAGGCGCAGATCGGCAAGCACGTGTTCTACCAGACGATCTACGGCGGCTGGAGCTGAGCGGAGCGGCGCCGGGCGGCGCCCTCAGCGCACCGCGTCCCATGCGCCGGATCGATCGGATCCATGCGCAACATTCATTTCCGGCGCGGGAGCGCCCGGCGTAGTCTCGCCGGAGCCCCGGCAGGTGTGCCGGGGCGACGCTCTCGCGAGATCCCCGCCCGATGACCACACCCCCTGCCCGTCCGTCTTCTCCTGCATCGGGCGCGAGCGTCCCGGTGATCCTGTTCTGCGGCTGCCTGATCGCCGTGCTGACCTTCGGTCCGCGCGCGACCATGGGCTTCTTCCTCACGCCGATGACCGCGGCCAACGGCTGGAGCCGGGAGGTGTTCGCGCTCGCCATTGCCCTGCAGAACCTGATGTGGGGCATCGGCCAGCCCTTCGTCGGCATGATTGCGACCGGTTCGGGACGTGGAAGGTGCTGACGGGGGGCGCGGCGCTCTATGGCCTCGGCCTCGTGCTGATGGCCAAGACCACCGACCCGGTGGCCCTGCAGTTCACCGCCGGCGTGATGATCGGTCTCGGCATCGCCGGCTCGGCGATGTTCCTGGTGCTGGCCGCCTTCGCCCGGCTGCTGCCCGAGCACCTGCGCACCATGAGCTACGGCCTCGGCACCGCGGCAGGCTCGCTCGGCCAGCTGCTGTTTGCCCCGATCGGCATCTCGCTGCTCGACAACTACGGCTTCGAGACCGCGCTGCTCTTGATCGGCATCGGCCTGTTCGCCGTGCCGCTGCTCGCCATTCCGCTGCGCGGCCAGCCGAAGGTGCCCGCGCCCGGCGGCCCGATCCGCGACCAGTCGATCCGGCAGGCGCTCGGCGAGGCCTTCGGCCACAGGAGCTACCTCCTGCTCACCGCCGGCTTTTTCGTCTGCGGCTTCCACGTCGCCTTCGTGACGACGCATCTGCCGCCCTATGTGGTCGACAAGGGGCTGGATCCGCTCTGGGGCGCGCTGGCGATCGGCCTGATCGGCGCGTTCAACATCGTCGGCTCGCTGGGGGCCGGCTATCTCTCCGGCATCTATCCGAAGCGCTGGGTGCTTTCGACGATCTACTTCGGCCGGGCGATCGCCTACGGCCTGTTCGCCCTCGCGCCCGTCACGCCCTGGAGCGTCGGCCTGTTCTCGGCCGCCGCCGGATTGCTGTGGCTCTCCACCGTGCCGCCCACCCAAGCCCTCGTGGGCCTGATGTTCGGCACGCGCTACATGGCGACGCTGTTCGGATTCGTGTTCCTCTCCCACCAGATCGGTGCCTTCATCGGCGTCTGGCTGGGTGGCAAGGTCTATGATGCCACGGGAAGCTACGACATCGTGTGGGGGCTGGGCGTGCTGCTGGCGCTGGCGGCCGGCTTCGTCCACCTGCCGATCGTGGAGCGGCCGGTGACGCGGATCACGGACCCGGCCTGATGCCCGGATCGCGCGCGAGCCCTTGACCCAGCGCGAGTTCTTACTTCAGCGCGAGAATGACGCGGATGTTCTGGGGGCCCTGAAACGGCGCGGCGGAGGCTTCCTCCGCGGTGTCGGCGTGACCGTAGGCCTCGCCCGACGACACGGTGGCCAGGCTCGCGTCCGCCTTGGTGGCGGCGACGGTGGAGCCGGCGCCGGCGCTGTCCGACGACATCTCGAGGTTGGCGAGACCGACGACGATCATCGACGTGATCGCAAGCCCGGTGGCGATGATCTTGCGGCTTCCCGTCAGGCAAGAACTGCTCATGGTGACTGCTCCCGATTTTCGTTGATCTTCACCGCCGGAAGGTGAACCGCTGCTGAACAGCGTCGTTTCTCCAGTCCAGCCGGCGCCGCATGCCTGCAGCGCCCGTCTCTGAGGACTAGGACGCCAGAAGCGGCGGTTTTGTTTCAACGTGGCGCCGGATTTCGCGAATTTTTCTCCGCAAAGCCGCAAAATCCACGTCGGGAGATGAAACAGGCCTTCCCCCGTCCGTCCCCGACGCTTCGGCGCCACGAGGAAGGGTCTACGGCAGGCACCGTCAGGGGAGCGTCAGTCTTGCCCGCGCCTGCGCTGACGCAGCGTCATTTGCCGCAAGAAGCCACGAAATCGGTCAATATCGGGCAAGTCGTTCAAGGAGGATCAGGAGTCGGCGAGGCGTTCGGAGAGATCGCGGATCGCCGAAAAGGGGCCGCCCGACGCGGCAAGCGCCGCCTCGACGTCGACGCGCGACAGACCATGGCGGCCGAAGCCGACGCGGATCGCATCCGCCACCCACTGACGGTGGCGGCGCCGGCGGGCCTCTCCCCGGTCGGCCTGGCCAAGAAACGCGCGATGGTCGGCGACCGCCGCCGACAACTCGTCAAAACCGCTGCGGGCGGTGGACGACACCATCACCACCGGCGGCGTCCAGCCCTCGGTGCGCCGCACGCCGAGGCCGAGCGCGCCGGCCACGTCCGCCGCCGCCCGCCGCGCCGGGGCGCCCATGTCGGCCTTGGTCACCACCACGATGTCGGGCAGTTCCATCACGCCGGCCTTCATGAACTGCAGGCTGTCGCCGGAGCCGGGCTGGATGCAGAGCAGCACCGTGTCGGCAACCATGGCGACGTCGGATTCCGACTGGCCGATGCCGACCGATTCCACGATCACCCGGTCGTAGACGGCGGAAAACAGCACGGCCACCGCGATGGCGTGGTCCGACAGGCCGCCGAGCCGGTCGCGCGCCGCCATCGAGCGCACGAACAGGTCGCGATCGGCCGGATCGGTCTTGAAGCGGGTGCGGTCGCCGAGCAGCGCCCCGCCGGACAGGCGCGACGACGGATCGACGGCGAGGATGCCGAGGCTCTCGCCCGCGCCGCGGATCTCCGACACCAGCACATTGGTCAGCGTCGACTTGCCGACGCCCGGCGGCCCGGTGAGGCCAAGCACATGCCCCTCGCCCGTCGTCGCCGCCGTGTCCAGCAGCTCTGCCAGCCGCGCCAGCCCGCCCCGCGCCTCGATGGCCCCAAGCGCCCGCGCCACCGCCGGCTTGCCGCCGGCGCGCAGGGTGGGAAGGTCGAGGGGGACGAGTTCGGTCATCGGCAGGCGCGCACAGGCTGGAGGGGTCATCTGCTGGATAGTGCGAAGCCGATGTCTCCGCTACCCTTCTCATTGCCGCATGCCGGAGAGGCGTCGGTACCCACATGCGGGCACCATCGGGGAGAGACGCA
>NZ_MCRJ01000033.1 GCF_001720135.1 Methylobrevis pamukkalensis | reverse complement strand
TCCACATGGGCGCGCAGCCAGGCCGGCGGCGCCACCGCCGGCGCCAGCATCGCCAGCGGCGCCAGCCGGCGCTCCCAGTCGTCGAGGGCGGCAGCCAGCGCCGGATCGCCGGCGCGCGCCCGCGTCACCGCCTCGCGCACGTCGGGCGGCAGGGTGCCGAGCACGTATTCGCCGGCGAGCTGGGTGCGCTCTTCCTCGGTCATCGTTCGCCGTCCAGACAGGTCTTCAGCGACTGCAGCGAGCGGTGCAGCCAGGTCTTGATCGTTCCCACCGGACGGCCCGTCGCCGCCGCCAGTTCCTCGCGCGAATAGCCGAGGCAGTAGGCCAGGAGCACCAGCCGGCGCGGCAGTTCGGCAAGCTGGCCGAGACAGTCGGCCAGCGCCGCCCGGTCGGCCGGATCGAGCCGCTCGAAGCTGCCGTCGGAGATCTGTGCCAGCAACGCGTCGCCGTCGTCGGCGGCGATCCGCGCCGGTCCCCGGCGCACGGCGTCGATCGCGCCGTTTCGGGCGATCGTCGCCATCCAGCCGGAGGCCGAGCCGCTCGCCCGGTCGAAGGACGCCGCGCTGCGCCAGATCTTCAGCAGGGTCTCCTGCAGGATCTCCTCGGCGCGGGCCCTGTCCCGAACGATACGCAGGATGATGCCGTAAAGTTTCGGAGCGGCGAGATCATAGAGCGCGCCGAAGGCGGCGCGGTCGCCGGCGGCGATCCGGTCGAGAAGGTCGGCGGCTTCCGGAGTGTCGAGCTTCACGGCGGGACGGTGCCTTCCAAAGCGGCCGGAACGACGGCGGGCATCGCGCGGGGGAGGCGCAGGACGGCGAGACCCGGGTCGGCACCGCCTTGACCAGAAGACCGGTCCGCGGGAAATCTGTCAATGCGGCGTGTAACGGCCCTCGCGGCGAGAGCGCGCCATGCAGCAGGTGGCAGACAGCGCCGGACGTTTCGCGCTATGGACAGGCGGTCCAGTTTCGATGTCCGCCAGAGGTCCGATGCCGTTTCCCCGTCCCCGTGCCGACCTTCTGCCCAACACCGCCGCCTTCGAGACCCTGCCGCTGGTCCGCCCCACCGGCTTTCGCGAATACGACGCGCGCTGGTGGTTCGGCCATCCGGCATCGGCCGTGCCGCCGGAGCTCAATCTCATGGGCGTGCAGGCCCTCGGGCTCGGGCTCGGCACGCTGCTGCACGAGCGCGGCGTCGCGCCGCAGATCGTCACCGGCCATGATTTCCGCAGCTATTCCTCCGCGATCAAGCTGGCGCTGACCCAGGGGCTGATGGCGGCCGGCGTGACCGTGCACGACATCGGCCTTGCCCTGTCGCCGATGGCCTATTTCGCCCAGTTCGCGCTCGATGTGCCGGCCGTTGCCATGGTCACCGCCAGCCACAACGACAACGGCTGGACCGGCGTGAAGATGGGCTGCGACCGGCCCGTGACCTTCGGCCCCGAGGAGATGGCGCGCCTGCGCGACATCGTTCTGTCGGGCGACTTCCGCATGGCGCCCGGCGGCGGCTACCGTTTCGTCGACGACCTCTTTCCCGCCTATCTTGCCGACCTCGTGTCCGCCGGGCCGCTGACGCGGCGGCTGAAGGTGGTCTGCGCCTGCGGCAACGGCACGGCCGGAGCCTTTGCGCCCGCCGTGCTGGAGGCGATCGGCGCCGAGGTGATCCCGTTCGATTGCGGCCTCGATCACAGTTTTCCCAACTACAATCCGAACCCGGAAGACATGGAGATGCTCCATGCCATGGCCGCGAAGGTGCGCGAGACCGGCGCCGACCTCGGCCTCGGCTTCGACGGCGACGGCGACCGCTGCGGCGTCGTCGACGCGGCGGGCCGCGAGATCTTCGCCGACAAGATCGGCGTGATGCTGGCGCGCGATCTCTCCGCGCTGCATCCCGGCGCCAGCTTCGTCGTCGACGTGAAGTCGACCGGGCTCTATCTCACCGACCCGGTGCTGGCGGCGCGCGGCGTCACCACCGACTATTTCAAGACCGGCCATTCCTACATCAAGCGCCGGGTGCGCGACCTTGGCGCCCTCGCCGGCTTCGAGAAGTCCGGGCATTTCTTCTTCAACGCGCCGGTCGGTCGCGGTTATGACGACGGCCTCGTCACCGCCATCGCCATCCTGCGCATGCTGGACCGCGCGCCGGAGGCGTCGATCGCCGACCTCTACGACGCCCTGCCGCTGACCTTCGGCACCCCGACCATGTCGCCGCACTGCGCCGACGAGGTGAAATACGATGTGGTGGAGAAGGTCACCGCCCGGCTCAGTGCGATGAAGGCGGACGGCGCCCTCCTCGCCGGCCGGCCGATCGACAGCCTCGTCACGGTCAACGGCGTGCGCGTCACCGCCGACGACGGCACCTGGGGCCTCGTGCGCGCCTCGTCGAACAAGCCGGAGCTGGTGGTCGTCGCCGAAAGCCCGGTTTCCAGCGAGCGCCTCCACGCCATGTTTCGCGCCCTCGACGCGGTGCTTCGGGAGAACCCCGAGGTCGGCGCCTACAACCAGACGATCTGAACAGGCATGCCCGTGCGTTGCCCAGCCGGAAGGACCGCCCCATGACCACCGCGCCCGCATCCTTCCCGTGCTTCTGGCCGGCGGGTCCGGCTCGCGGCTCTGGCCCGTCTCGCGCGACGACATGCCCAAGCAGTTCCAGCCGCTGACGGGGCCACTGTCGTCCTATCAGGAGACCTGCCGGCGCGTGGGCGACCGGACCCGCTTTTCCGAGCCGGTGGTGGTGACCAACGAGACCTTCCGCTTCTTTGCCCGCCGCCAGGCCGAGGCGGTCGGCGCCCGGCCGAAGGTGGTGCTGGAGCCGGCGCGGCGCGACAGCGCGGCGGCGGTGGCCACCGCCGCGGTGCTGGCGGAGCGGCAGACCCCCGGCGGCCTCGTGCTGGCGCTCGCCGCCGACCATGTGGTGCTCGACGACGACCTGTTCGTCGCGGCCGTGGATCATGGTGCCGACGCGGCCCGCGATGGCCGGATCGTCGTCTTCGGCCTGCAGCCGACCGAGCCGCGCACCAGCTTCGGCTACATCGACCCCGGCGCGGCGCTGGGGGCGACCGGCGACGTGTTCGAGGTGCGGGCCTTCGTCGAGAAGCCTGACCGTGCCACCGCGATGACCTATGTGCGCGACGGCTATCTCTGGAACTCGGGCAACTTCCTGTTCCGCTCCGACGTCATGATCGCCGAATTCGAGCGCTTCGCCCC
Organism: Methylobrevis pamukkalensis; assembly: GCF_001720135.1. GTDB lineage: Bacteria > Pseudomonadota > Alphaproteobacteria > Rhizobiales > Pleomorphomonadaceae > Methylobrevis > Methylobrevis pamukkalensis. The sequence goes on along the minus strand of NZ_MCRJ01000033.1, from coordinate 30,503 downwards.
CGAGATTCTTGCCGCCGTCACCGCGGCGATCGACGGCGGCGAGGAGGACCTCGGCTTCCTGCGGCTGCATGCCCCGAGCTTTGCCGCCGCGCCCGCCGCCTCGATCGACTATGCCGTGATCGAGAAGGCGGCGCGGATCGCGGTCGTCGCCGGCCGCTTCCGCTGGTCGGACATCGGCTCGTGGGACGCGATCTGGGAGGTGAGCGACAAGGACGCCGCCGGCAACGCCGTGTCCGGCGAGGTGCATCTCCTCGACTGTTCCGGCTGCCTCGTCGAATCGCGCGGGCGGCTTGCGACCGTGATCGGCATGGCGGACACGCTGGTGGTGGCGACCGAGGACGCGGTGATGGTGGCGCCGAAGTCGGCGGCGCAGCAGGTCAAGCGGCTGGTGGAGGACCTGAAGGCGGCCGGCCGCAGCGAGGCCAGCCGGCACCCCGGCGAGCACCGCCCCTGGGGCGCCTTCCGCACGCTGGCCGGCGGCGAGCGCTACCACGTCAAGAAGATCGTGGTGAACCCCGGCGGGATCCTGTCGCTGCAGAAGCATTTCCACCGCGCCGAGCACTGGGTCGTGGTGCAGGGCACCGCCGAGGTGACGATCGGCGACGACACCCGGATCCTCAACGAGAACGAATCGGTCTACCTGCCGCTCGGCGTCGTCCACCGCCTCGCCAATCCGGGCAGGATCCCGCTGGAGGTGATCGAGGTCCAGACCGGCTCCTACTTCGGCGAGGACGACATCGTCCGCATCGAGGACGTCTACAGCCGCAAGTGAATGTCCCTCAGACCCGGCGCTGCCAGGAGCGGTACCAGGCGACGAAGCGCTTCACCCCCTCCTCCAGCGGCGTTTCCGGCACGTAGCCGGTCAGCGCCTTCAGCAGTTCGGGCGCGGCGAAGGTCTGCGGCACGTCGCCCATCTGCATCGGCAGCATGTTGCGGACGGCCGGGCGGCCGAGCGCCAGTTCCACCGTGTCGATGAAGTCGAGCAGCCCGACCGGCGTGCCCCCGCCGATATTGACGATCCGGAACGCGCCTGCCGCGACAGCGTGTCCCGCACCCCGCCGTCCGGCACGCGGTTGGCCTCCCCCGGCGCGATCGGCACCAGCCGCAGCACCGCCTCGACCAGATCGTCGACATAGGTGAAGTCGCGCCGCATCCGCCCCTCGCCGTAGACGTCGATCGGCTCGCCGTCGAGGATTGCCGCGACGAAGCGGAACAGCGCCATGTCGGGCCGGCCCCACGGCCCGTAGACGGTGAAGAAGCGGAAGGTCGTGGTCGGGATCTTCCACAGGTGCGCATAGGCATGGGCCATCACCTCGCTCGCCTTCTTGCTGGCGGCGTAAAGGGTCAGCGGCTCATCGGTGGGGTCGGTCTCCTGGAAGGGCACCTTGTCGTTGGCGCCGTAGACCGAACTGGTCGAGGCGATCAGCAGGTGGCGCACCCCGGCGCGGCGGGCCATCTCCAGCACGTTCCACGTGCCCACGAGATTGGAATCGACATAGGCCTTGGGATTCTCGAGGCTGTAGCGAACCCCCGCCTGGGCGGCGAGGTGGATGATCACGTCCGGCTCGGCGAGATCGGCGGCCCGCTGCAGCGCGCCGGGATCCTCCAGCATGCCGATCACCGGCCGGAAGGAGTCGGACCGCTCCAGCAGCGCGTGCCGCGCCTGCTTCAGCCGCACGTCGTAATAGGGCGTCATGCCGTCGAAGCCCAGCACGAGGTGGCCCTCGTCGAGCAGACGGGTGGCAAGATGGAAGCCGATGAAGCCGGCGGTGCCGGTAACCAGATAGCGCATCCGTCCCATCATCCAACGTCCCGACGACCATCCGGCCGCCTTGCCGGGAGGGACCGCGTCCGCACAGGCGCCCCGCCGGCGAAATCACCGGTCCGGACCGTCATTGTCAACGGCGACCATGAACAAAGATCGGTGACGGCTTGATGCACGCGCCCGAATTATCTGATGTCAGCAAAGGATGTCGGGTTCGTGGAGGACCGACTGCCCAACGCAGCCCGGAGGGAGAGGAATGGTGGGCGATACAGGGATTGAACCTGTGACCCCTTCGATGTCAACGAAGTGCTCTCCCGCTGAGCTAATCGCCCACACCATTCTCTCGCCGACACGGCGGGGTGCCGGCGTGGGCTGCGATATAGCGGGGTTTGGGCGGGCGTGCAAGCCCGCGGGGCGGGATTTTTGCGATCGCCCGCGGCAAGTTCCCGCCGGCGGCGGAAATCCGCCAAGCGCCGGCAAAACCCCGCGATTTCATGCTCAGGCGGCCGCCAGCATCCGCTCGACCTCGCGGACGAGATCCTTCAGGTGGAAGGGCTTGGAGAGCACCTTCGCATCCTTGGGAGCCTGGCTGTCCGGGTTGAGCGCCACCGCGGCAAAGCCGGTGATGAACATGATCTTGAGGTCGGGATCGAGTTCGCTCGCCCGCCGGGCCAGTTCGATTCCGTCCATCTCCGGCATCACGATGTCGGTGAGGAGCAGGGTGAACGGCTCCTCGCGCAGACGGTCGTAGGCGCTGCGGCCGTTGTCGAAGGACACGACGTCGTAACCCGCATTCTGAAGGGCGCGGGCGAGGAACCTGCGCATGTCGTTGTCGTCTTCGGCGAGCAATATGCGATTCATGTCGTGTTCCGGATCTCGCGTTCGGCCGGCGCGCACTGCCCGCCCCGGCCTGTTGGCACGTCACCCCATAGAGCCCTGCCGTGGTAAATATCGGGTGAAAGCCCGCCGGCCATCCTAGTCGCTCGCGGCACCGCGCGCATCCACCGAATCGCCTCGCCCGCTCGGATGTGCGCGGCGATGCCGCGCGGCCCGTCCCGGTTCCGATGGACATCGCCCGCAACTCTTGGCATCCTGTCCTGATACCAAGAACATGGCGGGAGCACCCCCACTCAATGGACGTCGTCGAGCAGCTGAAGCCGGAAGATGCCTTCGAGATCGTCCGGCCGCTCGAGCAGACCTCCGCCTTCGTCTTCGATTCGCCGCACTCCGGGGCGCGCTATCCGCGCGACTTCCTGGCCTCGTCGCGGCTCGACAGCTCGCGGATCCGTCTGTCCGAGGATTCCTTCGTCGACGAGATCTTCGCGACCGCGGTCCTGCACGGATCGCCGCTGCTGAAGGCGCATTTTCCCCGCGCCTTCCTCGACGTGAACCGCGAGCCCTACGAACTCGACCCCAAGATGTTCTCCGGGCGTCTGCCCTCCTACGCCAACGTCCGCTCGCTGCGGGTGGCCGGCGGGCTCGGCACCATCGCCCGCGTCGTCTCCGAGGCCGACGAGATCTATGCCGGACCGATTCCGGTGGAAGAGGCGATGCGGCGGATCGACACCTACTACAAGCCCTATCACGCGGCGCTGCGCCGGCTGCTCGCCCACACCCACCAGCGATTCGGCTGCACCGTGCTGGTCGACTGCCATTCGATGCCGTCGGCGGCGCGCGGCGAGTTGCGCGGCCGGACCGACATCGTGCTCGGCGACCGCTACGGCACCAGCTGCTCGCGGATCGTGGTCGAAGCCGCCCACGCGATCCTCGAGGACCTCGGCTTTTCCGTCGCGGTCAACAAGCCCTATGCCGGCGGCTTCATCACCGAGCATTACGGTCGGCCGGCGCGCAATTTCCACGCCCTCCAGATCGAGGTGAACCGCGGGCTCTACATGAACGAGAAGACCTTCGAGCCCCTGCCCGGCTTCGACGACGTGCGCGCGGTCTTCTCCGCCTTCGTCGGCCGCCTGCTGCGCCAGCCGCTGGGCCTGCCGGAGCCCTTCCCCAAGCCGCTCGCCGCCGAATAGACCGGCCCGCGCGGCCCGCTCCTTCGCAAGGCGCGCTGCCAGGCATTGCCGCGCGCGCGGCGACCGGGCCGTCGCGGGGCCGCTTGTCGCTCCCCCCCTGTCTGCCCGCACGGCGACAATGCCGCGCGGCAAAAAAAAAGACCGCTGCGAGCAGCGGTCTGAAAGTCTAGGGAGGAAACGCCCAAGGAGGGCATGCAGCACAAGCATGCTGCGCGTACAAATGTGTGAGATGCCCCGCCGAAAGTCAAGGATCAGGAGTCGAATTAAATGCCGAGGCATTCGCTTTTGTAATCCCTGCCATGCGCGGGACATTTTGGCGCACCGTCATATCTCATATATATCAGGGTATTAAATCGTTATTTCAATATTCTGGAATCCTTCGAGATAACCTGACCGGAGAAACATACGATCATGACGACCGACAGCATCACGAGCTGGCTGCCCTTCCTCGACCGGCTCGCCGATGCCGCGGGCGAGGTGATCCTTCCGCATTTCCGCTCGGCGATGACCGTCGAGAACAAGGAGGCCGCCGCCTTCGATCCGGTCACCGTCGCCGACCGCGCCGCCGAGGAGGCGATCCGCACCCTGATCGGCGAGGCCTATCCGGAGCACGGCATTCTGGGCGAGGAATACGGCGACACCTCGGACGGCGCCGACAGCGTGTGGGTGATCGATCCCATCGACGGCACCCGTGCCTTCATCTCCGGCCTGCCGGTGTGGGGCACGCTGATCGGCCTGATGCGCGGCGGGCGGCCGGCCATCGGCATGATGGCCCAGCCGTTCACCGGCGAGCGCTTCGTCGGCGACGGGCAGAGCGCCTTCTACGCCGGTCCCGGCGGCCCGCGCGCACTGAAGACCCGCGCCTGCGGCGCGCTCGATCAGGCCACGCTGTTCTGCACCACGCCCGCCCTGTTCGCGGCCGATGACCGCGCGGCCTTCGACCGGGTGGAGCGCGCCGTCCGCCTGTCGCGCTACGGGGTCGACTGCTACGCCTACTGCATGGTCGCCGCCGGCCAGGTCGACCTCGTCATCGAGGACCAGCTCAAGATCTTCGACATCATGCCGCTGATCCCCGTGATCGAGGGCGCCGGCGGGGCGGTGACGAGCTGGACCGGCGGCAGCGCCGTCGAAGGCGGCAAGGTGGTCGCCTCGGGCGACCCGCGGGTTCACGAGGCCGCGCTGAAGATGCTCGCCAACAGCTGAGGATCTCCGTCAGCCACGGCCCGGCAGCAGCGCGTCCGCGTGGCCTGCCGGCGCGTCGTCTCCGGCGGCCGCGTCCCTGCCGGCCGTCTCGGGCCGGGTCACAGCCGGCTTGCCCGCGACGCGCTCGCCCGGGATGAAGGCGTCGAAGGCGGCGAGGAACTGCTCGCGCCAGGGATCGGCCTCCATCATGATCTCGTGGCGGGCGCGGGCACGTGGACGTAGCCGGCGGTCTTCAGCCGTGCGGCCATGGCCTCGATCGCCGCCGTGGAGACGACGCGGTCGGCGCCACTGCCGATCATCAGCATCGGCGTGCGCAGCCGTTCGGGCAGGCGCGGATCGGCAAACAGGCGCATCGAGCGCACGGCGGCATGGATCCATCCGACCGTCGGCGCGTCGATGGCCAGATGCGGGTGGTCGGCCAGAAGCTGTGCGCTGCGGCTGAACCGCATCGGATCATGGGTCAGCGGATTGTCGTCGAAGGTCTTGACCACCGCGATGCCGCGCCCGACCGGCGGGATCGGAGAGCGCCCGCAGCCGAGGCCCACCAGCGTCGCCGCAAGCCAGGTGACCATGCCGCGCGACATCGGGATTCGCCCGAAATCCAGGAACGGCGCAGTCAGCACCATCCGCTCGATCCAGCCGGCCTCGCCGGAAGCGGCGTGGGTCAGGATCACGTTGCCACCCATCGAATGGGCGAGCACGTAGACCGGCCCCGGGCCATGGCGCAGCACCACCTCGTCACGAAAGACCCGGATGTCCTTCTGGAAATCGGCGAAGCGGCCGATGTGGCCCCGGCGCGGTGCGGACAGGAGCCGGTCCGACCCGCCCTGCCCGCGCCAGTCGAGGGCCGCGACGGCAAAGCCGCGGGCGCGCAGGTCGCCGACCGTCTCGTAGTATTTCTCGATCTGCTCGGCGCGGCCCTCGAAGATCGCGATGGTGCCGCGCGGCTCGGGCACCGTTGCCGGCCAGAAGGCCGCGCGCAGGCGCACGCCATCCTCCGCCTGGAGCGCGATGACCCGGCCGCCGGCCGGCATCGGGTTGTAGGGCAGGTCGAGGAGATCCATCACGTATCCGTTGCAAGCTGGTCCGCCGGAACGCGGCGGGGGGCGGTCTGTTCCGGCCTGCCTCAACATGCCGGCCAGGATTGATATGGCCCTTGGGACAACGACGGACAGTGTTCCGGTCTCGCCCGCACACGGGGACCGAACGGCACCTATCAGATGCCGGCAAAATCGCAAGGACAAGCGTTGCCATGCCTCTTGAACGGCACGGATCGTCCCCCCAGATGATCGAAGCGGATGCCACACGGGTCCGCAGCATCCGGTCCGCCGGCCAAGACGGCGGCGGCAGGGGATGCAAGCGTTGATAGTTGCTTCCAAGGAGAACTACAGATGCGTCACTACGATCTCAGCCCGCTCTACCGGTCCACCGTCGGTTTCGACCGCCTGTTCTCCCTGCTCGATCAGGGAACGCCGGGCGCCGGCACGGCCCAGAGCTATCCGCCCTACAACATCGAGCGGACCGGCGAGAACGCCTATCGCGTGACCATGGCGGTGGCCGGCTTCTCCGAAGCCGACATTTCCATCGAATCGCGTGAGAACACCCTGACCGTGAAGGCCGAGAAGGCCGCGGCCGACGAGGGCAAGACCGAGTATCTCTACCGCGGCATCGCGGCCCGCGCCTTCGAGCGCCGGTTCCAGCTTGCCGACCACGTGGAGGTCACGGGCGCCAATCTCGAGAACGGCCTGCTGCACATCGACATGAAGCGGGAGATTCCCGAGGCCATGAAGCCGCGGCAGATCCCGATCGGCCGCCCGGCCAACGGCCCGGTGCAGATCGAGACCGCGGCCGCCTGACGGCGGCTGTCGAGACGGCACGACACGACGAGGGCGCGGCACCAGCCGCGCCCTTTTTCGTATTGGTGGGCAGTCAGGAATTCCGTGTGGCCCCGCGGCTCAGACCCGCAGGCGCTGCAGCACGTCGATGAAGGCGGCGACCTCGGCAAGCCGGGTCGCATAGCTGGTCACGAGCCGGACCATGTCCTCGTCCGCGCCCGGTCCCTCGCCGTCGGCCAGACTGTCGCCGGGCCAGACGTAGAAGGAGGCCCCCGCAGCCTTGAGCCTTGCGGTCGTCTCCTTCGGCCAGATCGCGAACACCTCGTTGGCCTCGACCGGGAAGGCGAGCCGGGCGCCGGGCGTCTCGGCGACGACGCGGCCGATCCGCTCGGCCATGTGGTTGGCGTGGACGGCGTTGTCGAGCCAGTGGCCCTGCTCGAAATAGCCCTCGAACTGGGCGGCGACGAAGGCGCTCTTGGAGAAGAGCTGGCCGGACCGCTTGCGCAGGTATTCGAAGTCGCCGACCTCGGAGCGATCGAAGAACACCACCGCCTCGGCGCACCAGCAGCCGTTCTTGGTGGCACCGAAGGAGAGGACGTCGACTCCGGCGCGCCAGGTGATGTCGGCGGCGGCGACGTTGAGGCTGGCGAGCGCATTGGCAAAGCGCGCGCCGTCCATGTGCAGCTGCAGGCCGGCGCCGTGGGCGACGTCGGCGATCGCGCGGATCTCGGCCGGCGTGTAGACCGTGCCGGCTTCCGTGGACTGGGTGATGCTGACGGCGACCGGCCGGCCCGAATGGACCGACGGCGGATCGAAGCGGCCGAGCGCGCGGGCGAGCGTTGCCGCATCGAGCTTGCCGGCCGCGCCGGGCAGCGGCACCAGCTTGCCGCCGCCGGTGAAGAACTCCGGCGCACCGCATTCGTCGACGTTGATGTGGCTCTGCCGATGGCAGAACACGAGGCCGCCGGGACGCATCATCGCCGCGAGCGCAAGGCTGTTGGCCGCCGATCCCGTGCCGACGAAGAACACCGCGACCTCGCGCTCGAAGATCTCGCAGAACCAGTCGGAGACCCGTTGCGTGCGGTCGTCGTTGCCATAGGCGGGGTTGTAGCCGCCGCCGATCCGTTCGAGCGCGGCGCTCACCTTGGGCGAGGCGCCGGCCCAGTTGTCGCTGGAGAAGTTCATGGTGAACTGTTGTAGTCCGGCCCGCGCCGGAGGCAACAGGTACACGCGCAGATCTGCGATGCGGCGGGCGCCGGACTTTGCAGTTCACGACGCCGCCGGCACCGTCGGCGCGTCTCCGCCGCGAGAGGCCGGTCGATTTGATCCTGGCTGCAATCAACCCGCCCCACCCGCAGCAGGAACCCCTGGCCAGCGATGAATTATTGCATGACTCACACATGATTTACCGCCTCGACCCTGCCGGACGGAGGGAGAATTGCCACAGCGACAACAGCAGGCGACGTCGCCGCCCCTGCGGTGACCGGGGCTGACCGCCTGCGCCGACACCGCCGGTGGCAACGCGTGCCGGCACCAGCATCCGCAGCGTCGCCCCCTGCCTTGCGGCACCTGTTCCCTGGGCAACAGCACGCCGCGCCCCGCTGTCATACGCTCGCGCCGATATGCAGGCAGACGGGATCGGCCGCCGAAGCGCCAACGGCCAACCGATCTGTCAAACGGGGAATGTCCACGACATCCGAGGCGCACGGTCACGGATTGGAGGCGATTGCCGGCGCATCAGGCCCCGATTTGCCGGACGCAAGGATCGGAGTCATTGTCGCCCCTGACGTTCATCGATCCGGGCGGACAGCGACACCGTAGACACGACAGGAGAAAGACCCATGTTTGGCTCGATCGAACGCTATGCGCCGGCCGCACGAATCCTGCACTGGCTGGTCGCCCTTCTCGTCCTCATCGTCTTTCCGCTTGGGGTCGTCATCGACTTCGTGAAGGAGGACGTGAAGCTGACCTTCTATCTCCTCCATGAATCCTTCGGCTTCATCGTGCTGTGGCTGATGCTGGCGCGGGTCGCCGTGCGGCTCATCTATCCGCCGCCGCCGCATGTGCCGATGCCGAAGCTGCAGCAGCGCGTCGCCGACACCGTCCACATCGGCCTCTATGTCGCGCTGATCGTGCAGCCGCTGTCGGGCTTCCTTGCCACCAACGCCCACGGCTTTCCCCTGTCCTGGTTCGGCCTCGTCGATGTCTGGAGCCCGATCGGCAAGTCGCCGGACATCGCGCCGATCCTGTCGGTGGTGCACTACGTGACCGGCTGGACGATCCTGATCCTGTTCTGCGCGCATTTCGGCGGGGTGCTCTATCACCACGTCATCCGCCGTGACGAGACGCTCGGGCGCATGCTGTGAGGTCCGGTCCCGACGACGCCACGGCGCTGTGGATCGAGGCGGCCGGCCAGGCGGCGCTGCGGGCGGAGCCGCTTCGCGCCCCCGGCCCCGGCGAGGTGCTGGTGGAGACGGTGTTTTCCGGTATCAGCCGCGGCACCGAATCGCTGGTGTTTGCCGGCCGCGTGCCGGACAGCGAGCACGCGCGCATGCGCTGTCCCGGCCAGGACGGCGACTTCCCCTTTCCCGTCAAATACGGCTACGCCGCGGTCGGCCGGATTGCGGCCGGTGATGAGGACCTCCTCGGCCGCGAGGTGTTCTGCCTCCATCCGCATCAGGACCGCTTCCTGGCCGCCGCCGACAGCGTGACGCCGCTTCCGGAGGGCCTGCCCGCCCATCGCGCGGCGCTCGGTGCCAACATGGAAACCGCGCTGAACATCCTGTGGGACGCCGGCGTGCTGCCCGGCGACCGGGTCGCCGTGATCGGTGCCGGCACGGTCGGGCTGCTCAGCGCCTGGATCGCGGCGCGCATTCCCGGCACGGAGGTGACCCTGGTCGATGTCGACCCGGCCCGCGCCGGCATCGCCATCGCCTTCGGCTGCGGTTTTGCCGATCCGGCTTCCGCCCCGGACGACTGCGACGTGGTGATCCATGCGTCGGGCCACGGCGCCGGGCTCGCGACCGCGATCGGCTGCTGCGGCTTCGAGGCCCGGCTGGTCGAGGCGAGCTGGTATGGCGAGCGCGAGATTGCGCTGTCGCTGGGCGGTGCCTTCCACAGCCGTCGCATCGAGATCGTCAGCTCGCAGGTCGGCGCCGTGTCGCCGTGTCGCCGCGCCCGCCGCAGCCATCGCGACCGTCTCACGGCCGCCCTCGGGCTGCTTGCCGACCCGCTTCTGGACATGCTTCTCACCGGCGAGACCGATTTTGCGGATCTACCGGGGGCCTACGGACGTATTCTCTCCGACCCGCGCACGCTGTGCCACCGCGTGCGCTATATCTGAAACGAGACCCAGCCCGGAGATGACATGTACGCCGTCGAGGTTCGTGACCACGTGATGATCGCCCATTCCCTGAACCGTCCGGTGTTCGGCCCGGCGCGCGGCCTGCATGGCGCGACCTATGTGGTCGATGCCGCCTTCTGTGCGGACGAGCTCGACGAGGACGGCCTCGTCGTCGACATCGGTCTCGCCACCACGGCGCTGAGGGGCATCCTCAAGCCGCTCGACTATGCCAATCTCGACGAGCGGCCGGAGTTCGCCGGCAAGATCACCACCACCGAATTCCTCGCCCGCCACATCTTCGACGGACTCGCCGCGGCGGCGAAAGGCGGCGATCTCGGCCCGGCCGGGCGCGCGCTCGCCCGCCTGAAAGTAACGCTCCACGAATCGCACGTGGCGAGGGCCTGGTACGAAGCGGCGCTGTGATGCCCGTGGTCTTCGCCATTCCCGGCGATCTTGCCAGCCCGACCGGCGGCTACGGCTACGACCGCCGCCTGCTGACGGGCCTGTGCGATCTCGGCCATGACGTCGCGCATCTGGCGCTGCCGGGCAGTTTTCCGTTTCCCTCCGCCGAAGACCTTGCCGCGACAGCCGCCGCCTTCGCCGCGATCGGCGACGGGACAAGCGTGCTCGTCGACGGCCTTGCCCTTGGCGCGATGCCGGAGATCGTCCGCGCGGAGGCCGGGCGGCTCGATCTCGTCGCCCTTCTTCATCACCCGCTCGGCCTCGAGACCGGGCTCGGCCCCGAGGAGGCCGCGCGTCTCACGGCCAGCGAGAACGCGGCGCTGCCCTTCGTGCGCCATGTGGTCGTCACCTCGGCGGCCACCGCCCGGCTGGTGCGCGACCTGTTCGGCGTTGCCGACCGGCGCATCACCGTCGCCCTGCCCGGCACGGACCGGGCGGCGCGGGCGACGGGCGCGGGCGATCCGCCCCATCTCGTGTCCGTCGGCTCGCTCATTGCCCGCAAGGGCCACGACACGCTGATCGATGCGCTGGCGTTGATCAAGGACCGGCGCTGGCGGGCAACGATTGCCGGCAGCGCGCCGGATCCGGCCCATGCCGCGTCCCTGCGCGCCCGCGCCGCGGACGCCGGTCTTGCCGGACGGATCACCTTTGCCGGCGCCGTGGCCGACGTCCGCGCGCTGATGGCGCTGGGCGACGTCTTCGTGCTGGCGAGCCGCTTCGAGGGCTACGGCATGGCCTTCGCCGAGGCGATGACGCAGGGCCTTCCGGTCGTTGCCTGCCGCGCCGGCGCCGTGCCCGACGTGGTGCCGGACAGCGCCGGCCTGCTGGTGGCGCCGGACGATCCGGCGGCGCTGGCCGACGAACTCTCCCGGCTTCTGGACGATCCTGACCTGCGGGCAAGACTGGCGGACGGCGCCTTCGCGGCCGGCGCCCGCCTGCCGCGCTGGACCGACACGGCCCGCGCCGTTGCCGGCGTTCTCGCCCGCGCCCCCGTTCCCTTCCCCACGCCGCTGGAGCACACGACATGACCGGATTTTCGCCCGGCTGGCTGGACCTGCGCGAGCCTGCCGACCGCGCGGCCCGCGACGCCGAACTCCTCGACGACGCGGTGGCGTTTGCCGCCGCTGTCGACGCGCCGCTGCTTGTGGATCTCGGCGGCGGCACCGGCTCCACCCTGCGCGCCATGCCCGGCCTGCCGGAGACGGCGCGCTGGCGGATCGTCGACCGCGACCCCGCCCTGCTCGCCCATGCGCGCGACCGCCACCCGGCGGCCGAGACCGTGGAGGCCGATCTCGTCAGATCGACGCCCTGCCGCTCGGCGGCGCCCGGCTCGTCACCGCCTCGGCGCTGTTCGATCTCGTCTCGGAAGTCTGGGTGCGCAGCCTCGCCGCCCGGCTCGCCGCCAGCCGCAGCGGGCTCTACGCCGCGCTGAGCTACGACGGCCGCATGGATTTCGGTCCGGCCCATCCGCACGATTCGGAGGTGATCGCCGCCTTCAACCGCCACCAGACCGGCAACAAGGGCTTCGGGCTCGCCCTCGGCCCGGCGGCGACCGACGCGCTCGCCCGCGCGCTCGGCCAGCAGGGCTACCGGGTCTCGATCGCCCGCAGCGACTGGCGGCTCGGTGCTGGCGACGCCGCGATCGACCACCCCGATCTTGCCCGCCCGCTGCTGGACGGCATTGCCACGGCCGCCATCGAGGCCGGCGCCTGCGACCGCGCCACCGCCGACTGGCTCGACATGCGGCTTTCCTCGCTGGACACCGGCCGCATCCTCGTCGGCCATCTCGACCTGCTGGCCCTGCCGGGGTGAGGGGAAGGCTGGGTGCAGTCCCCGCCGGGTCGCGATGAAGCGCGGATCAGCCTTTTTTCGCACGACCTCTCGTCCCGTCTTTGCCGGGCGTGACCCGGCAACCACTGGCCTATCCACGAGGAGGGGCGCGTCAGACGATCGTGTGGGAGAGCTTGTCCGAGGGGGGTGACCGACGCCGCACGGCCATTGGGTCGCCGGGTCAAGCCCGGCGAAGACGGGAGAAAAGCCGAAAGCCTCTCGGACCGCGGTCCCTGCCGGGCCCTTGATCCGCCTCCCCCTTCCCGGTCACTCCACCGGCGCGGACATCGCCGCCACGAAGCGGGCGCGAAACGCCTGCATCGGCCAGACCGGGGTGGCGCCGTCCGGCGTCATGCCCTCGGCCCAGCCGAAGCCGTCGAGGGCGGCGATCACCGCCGGGTCGCGGGCGAGGATGTGGATCGGCACGTCGTGGCCGGCGTCCTCGCCGGTGACGAGCGGTGCCGGCTGGTGGTCGCCGAGGAAGATGAGCACGGTGTCGTCGGTGCCGAAGGTCTCGAGATAGCTCGACAGGACGTCGAGCGCATAGGCGATCGAGATCGAGAACTGATCACGGATGCGGGCATTGTCGCGCCAGACCACATCCGGCGGATCGCCGCTGTCGGACCACGCATTGAAGACCTGACCGTCGCCGACGTCCAACCAGTCGATCACCGGCGGGATCGGCGTCCACGGCGCGTGGCTGGAGATCAGCGCCACCTCGGCCATCACCGGCGCCCGGCCGGAGGCGACGGGCGCCGCCAGTTCCGCCCGCCGCAGGGCGTCCAGCGTATACTGGTCCGGCATCGTCACCCAGTTGAACGGCCGGCCGCGATAGCCGGAGGTGTGGGCGTCATAGATCCTGTCGTAGCCGAAGAAGGCGCCCTCGGGCCAGGCCATGGAGATCGCCGGCATCGCCGCCACCGTGCGCCAGCCGGCGCGGCGGAAATCCCGGTTGAGGGTCTGCCGGTCAGAGGCGACGAGATGCTCGTAGCGGCGCTGGTTGTCGACCCGAAGGCCGGAGAGCAGCGTGCCGTGGGCGAGCCAGCTCTGGCCGCCGACCGTGGTCGAGGTCAGCCAGCCGCTGCGGGCCGTGAAGCCGGACGCGGCGATGCGATCCTGGAAGCGGGCAAGCGCCGCCGCGGTACGGCTCGCGCAGCAGTCGCCCTCGATCGCCGAGCGTCCGTAGGATTCGACGAAGACCAGCAGCACGTCCTTGCCGGCCAGGCGGGCAAGCCGGGACGCTTCGGGGATCGACGCCACCGGGTCGACCGCGAGGTCCGCCTCGAACTCGGCGCGGTCCTTGAGGCTCGCCCACGCAACCCGGCCGTGCTCGTTCAGGCCGGTGGCCGCGAGCGCGCTCAGCGGCAGGCCCGGCGGCTGGGCTGAACCGGTCAGGGCAAGAAGGCCGATGCCGATGGCCGCGACGACCGCGGCCCCGGCCCCGACGGTCCGGCGCCGATGCCGGGCCCACGCGGCCAGCCGGGCAAGGCAGGCCAGCAGCAGCGCGAGGATCGCGAGGATGGCCAGCGCCGTTCCGCCGAAGGCGCCGCGGCGCCGACCGTGCCGATCGAGCCGGACAGGAGGTTCCAGCCGGCCCCGACGAGGTGGATGTCGAGCACGGGATTGAACGGCCGGGCAAAGGCGATGCCGGCGCCGATGTCGGCAAGGCGCATGACGACCGACAGCGCGGCAAGCACGGCGGCGGCGATCACCAGCAGGCGGCCCGCCCGCCCCGCCGGCAGCAGGGCGGCAAGGAGGAGAAACACCGGAAGCTCGACCGGCAGGCGCAGGAAATGGGCGCCATCCAGCCGTCCGGCCGAGGCCGGCAGCACCAGCGCGAGGGCAACGACCAGCAGCGCCACCAGCGTCCGGAGCCCGCCGCCCCGGGCCGCGCTCATCGTGGCGCATCCGCGGCGGGGGGCGGAACGACCAGCCGGGCATAGAGATCGCCGTTGCCGGTCTCCGCGCAGAGCCGGTCCAGAAAGGCCGGCGCGTCGGTCGCGCGCACCCAGCCGGGCGCGACGAACCGGTGGCGCTCGCCGGCGACCGCGTTGAATTCGTAAGCGCCGAGCCGGGCAAATTGCGCAAGGCAGGCGTGAGCGACCGCCGGCGCCTCGGCGAGATACTCCACCGCAAGAAGCGGCAGCGGCGCGGACAGCCCCTTCAGGATCTCCGCTTCATGGCCCTCGACATCGATCTTGCAGAAGTCGGGACGGCCGTGTTCGGCGACGAGCGCGTCGAGCGTCGTCACCGGCACCCGCTCGCTGCGGTCCCAGCGCACCCCGGCAAAGCCGGGCGTGGCGGACACGGCACGGCGCCAGTCCTCGGCGAGCGTCGACACCGTGGGATGCAGGCTGGAGACCTGCAGCTCCGCCTCCCCCACCTGCGCACCCACCGCCGCGCGCAGCACCACCGCGCCGCGCCGGCCGATGCTGCGCAGGAGCAGGTCGTGGAAGATCCGCTGCGGCTCGACGGCGACAACCCGTGCCTTCTGCGCAAGCAGGATGCGGCTGCGATTGCCCACATGCGCGCCGATGTCGAACACCAGCGCACCGGGCGGGACCAGCGCGCCATAGAAGCGGCGCAGCGCCCGGGTGCGCCACGGCTGGCCGTGGTAGACGAGCAGCGAGCGCGCGAGACCGAGGGCGGCAGCCGGCGCGATCATCGGCCGCCGGCCTTGCCGTCCGGTCCGGCCGGTGCGGCCAGCAGCCAGCGCATGTCGATACCGAAGGAGACGAGCAGCGCCAGCAGCGCGCCGCCGAGCACGGCCCCGGACACGGGCGGCGGCACGAAGGGCAGCAGCGCGACGATCAGCGCCAGATACTGGACCACGCAGATCGTCTGCCGCCGGCGCGAGGGTGGCAGCGCGGCGGCGAGCCGCGGCCACAGCCAGCCGGCGGCCACGAAGACGTAGCGCAGCAGGCCGATGCCCACCGCGAACAGCCCGGCCTTGCCGAGCACCACGGCCAGCGCGCTGAGGCAGAGGATGGTGAGCGCGTCGATCTCCATGTCGAAGCGCGCGCCGAAGGCCGAGGACAGGCCGCGCGCGCGGGCGAGCCGGCCGTCGAGCCCGTCGCAGGCGACCATCAGCGCGGCGGCCATGGCGACGAAGGCGGCCTCTCCGGCGGAGACGAGCGCCGCCGCCTCGCGGCCGTGGGCGAAGGCGGTCACCAGCAGGCCCACCAGGATGGCCGCGCCGGCGGCGCGCAGCAGGGTGATCACGTTGGCCGGACCGAAGGCGGGGAACGGGTGATAGCGGCGCACCGTCGCAAGCACGAGCACGGCGATGAGGCCGAAGCTGCCGAAGGCACCGAACAGGAATGGCGTGCCGAAGCGCGGATCGCCCGCGAGCAGGGCTGCCGCCGCCGCGACCGCGGCCCCCGCGAGCGCGATGGCGCCCGCCGCACCGCCGACATTGGATGATCTTGCCTCGACCGTCACACGCTGCTCCTCGACCCGCCGGAGCATTTCTCAAAATGCGCCGGGAAACAATCTTCGTCCCGCCGCGACGGGGGTTTGTCCCCTTCGGCGACGGACAGGAATGCCGCATGGTGGCGCGGATCCGCCTCTGCCATGCCCTTGCCCTTCACGCCGAATTCTGACAATAATCGCAGCCGGAATAGGACAGGCTCACTGTCCCTTTATCCCTGCCCGATTTGCCGCGGAGCGACAGGACCGGCCGGTGGCCGTCCGAAGCCCCGCGGCGCTGTCGTCCCGGATACGTTCACGCGGTTGAAACAGATTGCCGCCCCGCCGCCGTGCGGGCGAAGGTTTCGGGCGCCGACGGGAAATGATACACCGTCGATGCTTCGGGCAGGCCGATGCCGGCCCGCGGCGACGGGGTGCCGGAGGCCCGGCGGGCAGTTCGTCGCGCGCGATCAGGCACAAACCGTGCTTGTCGCCATGACGGGGCTGCGGGGTGGCTGCCGGGACGCGGCGACGACCGACACGACCGCGACAGCGCAGAGAGCGCCGCCGTGGCCGTTGGGGTGCGCGCAGCAAGGCCGCGACGGCCGGGGTTGTCCCCGCGGCGGACGGCGATGAGGACGGGCCGGGATCGGCAACGAGTCCCGGCGAGGATGGAAACGACGGGCCGGACCGCTCGCGCGGGTCGGCCAGCAAGCGAGGTCAGCGATGAACAGGCTCGACGGCACCGAAAGATCCGGATTTCGCGGCGAAACGACCGCCGGCAAAGCCGTGGTCATGACGGCGAAAGCCCGCGACATCGCCGCCCGCGACGGCCTCTACCAGCCTGCCCGCGAGCATGACGCCTGCGGCGTCGGCTTCATCGCGCGCATGAATGGCGAGAAGTCGCACCAGATCGTCGCCGACGGCCTCAAGATCCTCGAGAACCTCACCCATCGCGGCGCGGTGGGCGCCGACCCGCTGATGGGCGACGGCGCGGGCATGCTCGTCCAGATCCCCGACGCCTTCTTCCGTGACGAATGCGGCAAGCTCGGCTTCACCCTGCCGGAGCCCGGCGATTATGCGGTCGGCCACCTGTTCATGCCGCAGGATGCGGCGAGCCGCGCCCGCTTCGAGGCGGTGATCGCCCGGGTGGTCGCCGACGAGGGCCAGGTGCTGCTCGGCTGGCGCGACGTGCCGGTCGACAATTCCAGCCTGTCCAAGGCGCCGGACATCGCCGCCACCGAACCGTTCCACCGCCAGGTCTTCATCGGCAAGGGGCCGAAGGTGGCCTCGGCGGCCGAGTTCGAGCGGCGCCTGTTCATCCTGCGCAAGGCGATCTCCAACACCATCTTCGCCGAGAAGAACGCCGAGGCGGCCGACTTCTACATCGTGTCGATGTCGTCGACGACCATCGTCTACAAGGGCATGTTCCTCGCCTACCAGCTCGGCGCCTATTACCGCGATCTCAAGGACGAGCGCTTCGTGTCGGCGCTCGCCCTCGTGCACCAGCGCTTCTCCACCAACACCTTCCCGTCGTGGAAGCTCGCCCATCCCTACCGGATGGTCGCCCACAACGGCGAGATCAACACCCTGCGCGGCAACGTCAACTGGATGGCCGCGCGCCAGGCCTCGGTGGAATCCGACCTGTTCGGGCCCGAGATCGGCAAGCTGTGGCCGATCTCCTACGAGGGCCAGTCGGACACCGCCTGCTTCGACAACGCGCTCGAATTCCTCGTCATGGGCGGCTACGAGCTCAGCCATGCGGCGATGATGCTGATCCCCGAGGCGTGGGCCGGCAACCCGCTGATGGACGAGGAGCGCCGCGCCTTCTACGAGTATCACGCCGCCCTGATGGAGCCGTGGGACGGGCCGGCCGCGGTCGCCTTCACCGACGGCCGCCAGATCGGCGCGACCCTCGACCGCAACGGCCTGCGGCCCGCCCGCTATGTCGTCACCGACGACGGCCTCGTGGTCATGGCCTCGGAAGCCGGCACGCTCGACATTCCCGAAGAGAAGATCGTCCAGAAGTGGCGCCTGCAGCCGGGCAAGATGCTGCTGATCGACCTCGAGGAAGGCCGGATCATCTCCGACGAGGAGATCAAGAAGCGGCTGGCGACGGCCAACCCCTACACCGACTGGCTCGGCAAGACCCAGATCGTGCTGGAGGACATGCCGCCGGTCCAGGTGTCGTCGGTCATCTCCAACGAGACCCTGCTCGATCGCCAGCAGGCCTTCGGCTACACCCAGGAAGACCTCCGGATCCTGATGGCGCCGATGGCGACCACCGGCCAGGAGGCGATCGGCTCCATGGGCACCGACACGCCGATCTCGGCGCTGTCGGACAAGGCCAAGCTGCTCTACACCTATTTCAAGCAGAACTTCGCCCAGGTCACCAACCCGCCGATCGACCCGATCCGCGAGGAACTGGTGATGAGCCTCGTGTCCTTCATCGGGCCGCGGCCGAACATCCTCGACCTCAAGGGCACCTCGACCAAGAAGCGGCTCGAGGTGCGCCAGCCGATCCTGACCAATGCCGATCTCGACAAGATCCGCATGATCGGCGACATCGCCGAGAACCAGTTCCAGGCCAAGACCCTCGACATCACCTTCGACGTGAAGCGGGGCCCCGACGGCATGAAGGCCGCGCTCGACGCCCTGTGCCAGCGCGCCGAAGAGGCCGTGCGCGCCAAGTACAACATCATCATCCTGTCCGACCGGCTGGTGAGCCGCACCCGCGTGCCGATCCCGGCGCTGCTGGCCACCGCCGGCGTGCACAACCACCTGATCCGCAAGGGCCTGCGCACCTCGGTCGGCCTCGTGGTCGAATCCGGCGAGCCGCGCGAGATCCATCACTTCTGCGTGCTGGCCGGCTACGGCGCCGAGGCGATCAACCCCTATCTCGCCTTCGACACGCTGCTGGCCATGAAGAGCCAGTTCCCGGAAGAGGTGGAAGAGGAAGAGATCGTCTACCGCTACATCAAGTCGATCGACAAGGGCATCCTCAAGGTCATGTCCAAGATGGGCATCTCGACCTACCAGTCCTATTGCGGCGCCCAGATCTTCGACGCGGTCGGCCTGTCCTCCGACTTCGTCAACGAATACTTCTTCGGCACCGCGACCACCATCGAGGGCGTCGGCGTCCAGTCGGTCGCCACCGAGACGCTCGCCCGCCACGCGGCCGCCTTCGGCAGCGATCCGGTGCTGGCGCGCAGCCTCGAGGTCGGCGGCGAATATGCCTACCGCCAGCGCGGCGAGGTCCACCACTGGACCCCGGACATCATCGCCGACCTGCAGCACGCCGCCCGCGGCAACCTGCCGGACAAGTATCTGGCCTATGCCCGGGCCGTGAACGACGAGGTCGGGCGCTACACCGTGCGCGGCCAGTTCCGGATCCGGTCGGCCGAGGAGATGGGCCGTGCCCCGGTGTCGATCGATGCCGTCGAGCCGGCCGCCGAGATCGTCAAGCGCTTTGCCACCGGCGCCATGTCCTTCGGCTCGATCAGCCGCGAGGCCCACGAGACGCTGGCGATCGCCATGAACCGGATCGGCGGCAAGTCGAACACCGGCGAGGGCGGCGAGGAGGCCGAGCGCTTCCGGCGGATGCCCAACGGCGATTCGCGCCGCTCGGCGATCAAGCAGGTCGCCTCCGGCCGCTTCGGCGTCACGGCGCATTACCTCGTCAACTCCGACATGATGCAGATCAAGGTGGCCCAGGGCGCCAAGCCCGGCGAGGGCGGCCAGCTGCCCGGCCACAAGGTCGACGCGGTGATCGCCAAGGTCCGGCATTCCACGCCGGGGGTCGGCCTGATCTCGCCGCCGCCGCACCACGACATCTACTCGATCGAGGATCTCGCCCAGCTGATCTTCGACCTGAAGAACGTCAACCCGGGCGCGGACGTGTCGGTCAAGCTCGTCTCCGAGGTCGGTGTCGGCACGGTCGCCGCCGGCGTCGCGAAGGCGCGCGCCGACCACATCACCATCTCCGGCTATGACGGCGGCACCGGCGCCTCGCCGCTGACCTCGCTCAAGCACGCCGGCTCCCCCTGGGAGATGGGCCTTGCCGAGACGCACCAGACCCTGGTGCTGAACGGCCTGCGCAGCCGCGTCTGCCTGCAGGTCGACGGCGGCTTCAAGACCGGCCGCGACGTGATCATCGGCGCCCTGCTCGGCGCCGACGACTTCGGCTTTGCCACCGCGCCGCTGGTGGCGGCCGGCTGCCTGATCATGCGCAAGTGCCACCTCAACACCTGTCCGGTCGGCATCGCCACCCAGGACCCGGTGCTGCGCAAGCGCTTCCGCGGCACGCCCGAGCATGTCATCAACTACTTCTTCTTCGTCGCCGAGGAAGTGCGCGGCCTGATGGCGGCCATGGGCTTTGCCACCTTCGACGAGATGATCGGCCAGTCCGACATGCTGGCCCACGCGCCGACCGACGGCCACGCCAAGGCCGCCGGCCTCGACTTCTCGAAGGTGTTCTTCAAGCCGGACGCCCCGGCCGAGGCGGTCCGCTGGACCGAGCGCCAGAAGCATCCGATCGACGACGTGCTGGACCGCAAGCTGATCGCCGAAGCCGCCCCGGCGCTGGAGCGCGGCGAGCGTGTCGTGATCGAGACCTCGATCCGCAGCGTCGACCGCACCGCCGGCGCCATGCTGTCCGGCGAGGTTGCCCGGCGCTACGGCGCCGAGGGCCTCGACGAGGACACCATCACCGTGCGCATGAAGGGCACCGCCGGCCAGGCGCTCGGCGCCTTCCTCGCCGGCGGCGTCACCATCGACCTCGAGGGTGAAGGCAACGACTACGTCGGCAAGGGCCTGTCGGGCGGCCGCATCATCGTGCGCCCGCCGGAAAATTCGCCGGTCGTGGCGGCCAAGTCGATCATCGTCGGCAACACGGTGCTCTACGGCGCCACCTCGGGCGAGGCCTACTTCTGCGGCGTCGCCGGCGAACGCTTCGCCGTGCGCAACTCCGGCGCCGTGACGGTGGTGGAAGGCTGCGGCGACCATGGCTGCGAATACATGACCGGCGGCCTCGTCGCGGTGCTCGGCCAGACCGGCCGCAACTTCGCGGCGGGCATGTCGGGCGGCGTCGCCTATGTGCTCGACGAGGACAGCACCTTCAAGAAGCGCTGCAACATGGCGATGGTCGACCTCGAGCCGGTGCCGGAGGAGGACGAGCTTCTGGAGAAGCTCCACCACCACGGCGGCGACCTGATGTTCAAGGGCCGCGTCGATGTCGACAGCGACATGACCCGCCACGACGACGAACGCCTCCGGGCGCTGATCCAGTCGCATCTCCGCTACACCGGCTCGCACCGGGCCAAGGAGATCCTCGACAACTGGGAGCGCTTCCGGCCGATGTTCGTGAAGGTGATGCCGGTCGAATACCGCCGGGCGCTGCGCGAGATGGAGCGCATGCGCATGGGTCTGGCTGCCGAGTGAGGAACAAGACATATGGGTAAGGTGACAGGTTTCCTCGAGATCGACCGGCAGGAGCAGAAGTACCAGCCGGCGTCCGACCGCATCCGCCACTACCGCGAGTTCACCATTCCGCTGTCGTCGGAAGAGGTTCAGCGGCAGGCGTCGCGCTGCATGGACTGTGGCATTCCCTATTGCCACGGCCCGACCGGCTGTCCGGTCCACAACCAGATCCCGGACTGGAACGACCTCGTCTATTCCGGCGACTGGGAGGAGGCCGCGCGCAACCTCCATTCCACCAACAACTTCCCGGAGTTCACCGGCCGCATCTGCCCGGCGCCCTGCGAGGAGGCCTGCACCCTCAACCTCGAGGACAGCCCGGTCACGATCAAGACCGTGGAACAGGCGATCGCCGACAAGGCCTGGGACAACGGCTGGATCACCCCGCAGATCGCCCCGGTGAAGACCGGCAAGTCGGTCGCCGTGATCGGTTCCGGTCCGGCCGGCATGGCGGCTGCCCAGCAGCTCGCCCGCGTGGGCCATCAGGTCCACGTCTACGAGCGCGAGCCGAAGGCCGGCGGGCTGATGCGCTACGGCATCCCCGACTTCAAGATGGAAAAGCACTACATCGACCGCCGCGTGAACCAGATGATCGCGGAGGGCGTGACCTTCCACTACGGCGTCGACGTCGGCGTGACGACGCCCCTGTCCGACCTCGTCGACGGTCATGACGCGGTGCTGATCTGCGCGGGCTCCGAGAAGCCGCGCGATCCGGGCATGGAGGGCACGGCGCTCGCCGGCTGCCACTATGCGATGCCCTTCCTGATCCAGCAGAACCGCCGGGTCGGCGGCGAGGACGTCTCCAACGAGGCGCCGATTCTCGCCACCGCCAAGCACGTGGTCGTCATCGGCGGCGGCGACACCGCGTCGGACTGCGTCGGCACCTCCTTCCGCCAGGGTGCGATCCGCGTCACCCAGATGGACATCCGGCCGATGCCGCCGGTGCGCGAGGACAAGATGTCGGTCTGGCCCTACTGGCCGACCAAGTTCCGCACCTCGTCCAGCCAGGCCGAGGGCGCCGAGCGCGAGTTCCAGGCGGCGACGCTCGGCGTGGTCGGCAACAACAAGGGCAAGGTCACGGGCGTGCGATGCGCCCGGGTGGACGAGAAGCGCCGGCCGATCGAGGGCTCGGAATTCGTGATCCCGGCCGATCTGGTGCTGGTCGCCATCGGCTTCTCCGGCCCGCGCGAGGACACGTTCCTCGCCGAGGTCGGCCCGCTGATGGTCCGCGACAAGCGCGGCAACGTCGCCGCCAACACCGAGGACTACAAGACCTCGATCGACAAGGTGTTCGCGGCCGGTGACGTCCGCCGCGGCCAGTCGCTGGTGGTCTGGGCGATCCGCGAGGGTCGCCAGGCGGCCCACGCGGTCGACACCTACCTGATGGGCACCTCGAACCTGCCGCTCTGAGGCCGAGGCCGGCGGAGTGATCCGCTGCGACCGACCAGGACGACACGAAGGCCCGGCATCGCCCGGGCCTTCGCCGTTCTGGCGCTGGCCGTCACGCACCGCCGGTTGTCGTCAGGTCGCCGAGGGCTGCGGCGAGCCACTCGCGCAGCACCACCACCGACCGCCGCGCCTCGGCCCTTTCCGGATAGACGAGATCGAAACGCTGGCCGTCCAGCACCGGCCCGAACGGCTGGACCAGCGCGCCCGACCGCAGTTCCGCATCGACCAGCACCAGCGAGAGCAGGGCGACGCCGTGGCCGGCGAGCGCGGCCTGGATGACGCTGCCCTCGTCGTTGAAGGTGATGCCGCCCGCGGCGTCGCCGAGATCGATCCCGGCCCGCGCGCCCCATTCGCGCCACGTCGGGTCGCAGGCCTTGGGCGTGCCGGTCGGCCATTCGAAATGGAGCAGCGTCGCGGTGGCCAGATCGCCGGGGTCGGTCAGACCGAGATGCGGGCTTGCCACCGGCGCGATCCGGTCGCGCACCAGCGGCAGGGTGGCAAGGCCCGGATAGTCGCCGCGGCCATAGCGGATCGCCGCATCCGCCTCGCCGCCGGCCAGATCCACCGGCTCGTCGGCCGCATGCAGGCGCAGGTCCCACTCCGGATGCAGCTTGCGAAATCCGCCGGCATGGGGCACCAGCAGGCGGGCGGTGAAGGCGACGGTGGCCGACAGCGTCGCCACTTGCCGCGCCGGGCGCCGCGTCACCGCCGCCACGGCGCCGGCCATGCCGTCGAAGGCGGTCGTGAGCGCCGGCAGCAGCATCCGTGCGGCGGCGGTCGGCACAACCTGCCGGTTCCTGCGTTCGAACAGGGCAAGCCCCAGTTCGGCCTCGAGCTGGCGGATCTGGTGGCTGATGGCCGTCGGCGTCACGGCAAGCTCGGCGGCGCCATCTTGAAGCTGCCATGGCGGGCGGCGGCCTCGAAGGCCCGCAGGGCACCGAGCGAGGGCAGGCGCCGGGTCACGCGGCGTCCGGCAGAGATGAATTCTGCTCATCCATGACCTGAGAACTTCCCGTTTGTCGCCGCAGACGTTTGAGACTATCCCTCCCTCAGCCACGCTGCACGCGTGAAAAAGAATCATCATCGGAAGGATGACAGCCATGGCATGGCTCTACCTCGGCCTCGCAGCCGTCTTCGAGATCGTCTTCGTTCTCGGCATGAAATACGCCGACGGCTTTTCCCGGCTGATGCCGACGCTGGTCACCGCCGTCGCGTCGTCGGCAGCATCGGCTTCCTGACGCTGGCGATGAAGACGCTGCCGGTCAGCGTCGCCTATCCGATCTGGACGGCGGTCGGCACGCTCGGGTCGGTGCTGCTCGGCGCCCTGCTGCTGGGCGAAGCCTTCGGGGTCGCCAAGATGCTGTCGGCGATGGCGATCGTCGCCGGCGTGGTCGGCCTCAAGCTCTCGGCCGCCTGACCCTCCGGCCCGCGCGCAGGCAGGCGGCCGGTGTCAGGGCATGGACCGCAGCGGCGAGTCCGGGAGCGGCGGTTCCTCGGTCATCAGCAGGATGCTGATGCGGCGGTTGGCGGCAAGGAAGGGATCGTTCGGAAACAGGGGATCGCTCTCGGCCTTGCCGATCACCGCGAACAGCCGGCCGTCCGGCACGCCGTTCTCGGTGAGGATTGCCCGCGCCGCATTGGCGCGGCTCGCCGAAAGGTCCCAGGTGGTGCGCCCCGGAACGCTGTCCGGCCGGCCGGCGGTGGTATGGCCGGTGATGGTGATGCGGTTCGGCATGCGCCGCAGCACGGGCGACATCACCGTCAAGAGGCGCCGCGTCGCCTCGTAGGGGGTGGACGAGCCCTCGGGGAACATCGACCGCCCGTCCTGGTCGACGAGCTGGATGTCGAGCCCCTCCTCCGTCACCTCCATCAGCACCTGCTTGGAGATCTCGGCGATCTCCGGCATGTCCTGCAGCGCCTGGCGCAGCGACGTGGCGGCGAGGGCGAAGTCGTGGGCGTTCTTGATGTCGTTGGCCTCCAGCGAAGCGTCGTTGGAGCGCTCGTCATTCTCGCCGCGCTTGTCCTGGCTCTCCTCGTCCGTCTCCTTGTCGGTGGTGTCGGGCACCTGCGTGGTGACGCGCATGTATTCGTTCTCGGGAATGCCGTCGAGTTCGATCATGCCCGCGAGCTTGCGGTCGGTGACCGCGCCGAAGGCGTCCTTCATCGAGCCGGCGACGATCTCCAGCTTCTTCTGGTCCTGCACCGAGAAGGAGATGATCAGCACGAAGAAGCAGACGAGCAGGGACATCAG
Source organism: Methylobrevis pamukkalensis (assembly GCF_001720135.1). Lineage (GTDB taxonomy): Bacteria > Pseudomonadota > Alphaproteobacteria > Rhizobiales > Pleomorphomonadaceae > Methylobrevis > Methylobrevis pamukkalensis. The sequence continues at coordinate 5,455 of NZ_MCRJ01000033.1, read as the reverse complement.
GTCGGCGAACGTCACCAGCCATTCCGGCGCGCCGCCACCACCGCCGCTTTCCTTCTTGCGCGCCATCGCTCATCCCTTCCGGTCGAAACCCGCCGTTTGCGGCATCAGGCGGCCTCGTCCATCAGCGCGCGCTGCTTGTCCGGCAGGTAGGAGATCAGCATCTCGCGAATGAGGTTCGGGCTCTTGGAATTGCGGATCTGCACGATGCCGTCGATCACCAGCGTCTGGTTGATCTCCTCGACCTTGACCTTGGCATTGAGCTTCTCGAAGATCGGCAGGCAGACGACGTTGGCGATCAGCGCCCCGTAGAGCGTCGTCAGCAGCGCCACGGCCATGGCCGGACCGATCGTGGACGGGTCATCCATGCTCTGCAGCATCTGCACGAGGCCGACCAGCGTCCCGATCATGCCGAAGGCGGGCGCGGAATCGCCCATGGCCTTGTAGATGCGGGCGCCTTCGACGAGACGCTCCAGATAGAGGTCGCGCTCGCGCTCCAGCGTATCCTGGATGAAGGCCGGATCGTAGCCGTCCGCCACCATCTGCTTGCCCTTGGCGAGGAACGGATCGTCGACCTCGAAGGACTCCAGACCGAGCGGCCCCTGCTTGCGCACCACTTCGGCCATCTCGGTGATCTTCTCGATCAGTTCGCGCGGCGAGACCTTGCTCTGCGAGAAGGCGGCCTTGGAGCCGATCGCCATGGCCGACATCAGCCCCGACAGCGGAAAGCGGACGACGACCACGCCGATGCCGCCGCCGACCACGATGGCGATCGAGGGAATGTCGACGAAGGCGCCAAACGAGCCGCCGAGATAGATCGCCCAGGCGGTCACGCCGAAAGCGGCCACGATGCCGATGATCGTCGCTAAATCCATGGGGTCGGTGTCCGTCGTCGAGGGGAACAAGGTCAATCGTGCGAAGACATTAGGCTTACAGGGATAATCAATTCCTAACGCATGGCCCCGCACGGCTACGTACGCAGTCGGCGCCCGCACGGCGCAGGAGGTTTTGTGCGAGGAGCTTAAGCCTCCCTTAACCATGAAAATTTACCCTTTGGAGACGCTGGCGCCCGACTGCCGGCAAGATCGGTCCCCCGAGCAGGCGTCAGGGTCCCATGCCTCGCCATCCCCTTCGCCATTCTCTCCTGTGCGGCCTTGCGCTGTGCGCCGTCGCCGGCCCGGCCGCGACCGCCCGTGCGCAGGTGGCCGTGCCCGACGACGCCCTGACGATCGAGGCCATCGAGGAGATCGAGGACATCGACGGCCCCGCCCCGGCCGAGGTGGTCCCGGCCGAAGCGGCGGCAACCGACCCGGCGGCCGCCGCCCTGCCGGACGGCCTGCGCCGCAGCCTCGACCCGCCCCGGCTCAATTCCGTGGCCCGCCCGGTTCAGAGCGCCCTGGCGCCGGTCCGACCGGTGCCGCCGGTCGTCGGCGGCGGCAACGCCGATGAGGATCCCTGGCAGCCGCTCGGCCTGCGCGCCGGCAACTTCGTGCTGCTGCCGACGATTTCGGCCGGCGGCGGCTACACCAGCAACGCGGCCGGCACCGCCGGCGGCAAGGGCTCGTCGATCCTGACCACCAGCGGCGCGCTGCTGCTGCGCAGCGAACTGGAGCGCCATTTCTTCGAGGCCGAGTTCAAGGGCAGCTACACCGACTATCCGGACACGGACATCGAGGCCTCGCCGGCCTTCAGTGGCGCCCTGCGCGGCGGGATCGACCTGACCGAGGTCGACCGGATCGATCTGGCCGCCGGCTACGCGCTGGAGCGCGAATCGCTGTCGAGCGAGGAGGTGCCGGACGGGGCGACCCGCACGCCGACGATCGAGGTCTTCAGCGGCTCGGCCGGCTACACCCGGGAAGCCGGCCTCCTTGCCCTTGCCATCAAGGGCTCGGTCGACCGCTCGGTCTACGGCAACGACGCCGGCTATTCCTCCTCCGACCGGACCAACACCGCCTACACCGGCTCGCTGCGCGTCACCCTCGACAACGGCGCGGTGCTGCGTCCCTTCCTGGAGGCGGGCGTCTTCCGCCGCCTCTACGACAGCGACGGCGGCACCGATGGCTTCGACCGCTCCAGCCAAGGCTACGAGCTGAAGGGCGGCCTTTCGGTGGTCGGCGAGACGCTGACCGGCGAGATCGCCGCCGGCTGGGGCTTCGAGAGGCTCGACGACGACCGGCTCGACGACATCGACAGCCTGATCGTCGACGGCGCCCTCGCCTGGGCCGCCACCGAGCTCTCCACCATCACCCTCGATCTCGGGACGAGCTTTGCGCCGACCACCCTCGACGGTGCCTCGGGCTATGTCGTCACCTCGCTGGCGCTGGGCGCCAGTCACGCGCTGAAGGAGAATGTGACGGTCACGCTCGGCGCCGCCGCCACCCGCGAGGACTACATCGGCGTCTCCCGGTCGGTGACCACCTACAGCGTCAGCGGCGGGCTCGGCTGGAAGCTCAACCGCAATGTCGAACTGACCGCCACTGCCGTGCAGTCCTTCGACGAGGAGAGCGCGGGCAGCGATTCCCGCGAGACCCGGATCGAGGCCGGGCTCACCTTCCGGCAGTGACGAGGACGAAAGCCGTCATGAAAAGGCCCGCCGCGGCGGTGCCGGGCGGGCCCTGTTCATCGGGTGGCGACGCCGGCTGGCGTCAGAGCTTGAACATCGCGCCGAGTTCGCCGGCGATGTTCGGATGGATGTCGGTGCGGTCCAGCGCATAGGCGATGTTCGCCTGCAGGAAGCCGAGCTTGGAGCCGCAGTCGTAAGTGGTGCCGCGGAAGCGGACCGCCGTGAACGGGCTGGTCTCGGCCAGCCGCAGCATCGAGTCGGTGAGCTGGATCTCGTTGCCCGCGCCGCGCTCCTGGGTGGCGAGCAGGGTCATGATCTCCGGCTGCAGGATGTAGCGGCCCGAGATGAACAGGTTCGACGGCGCCTTCTCCGGCTTGGGCTTCTCGATCATCGACGTGACCTGATAGGCGTCCTCGCCGTATTTCTCGCCGATGCCGACGATGCCATACTGGTGCGTCTCGGCCGGATCGCATTCCTCGACCGAGATGATGTTGCCGCCGGTCTGCTCGTAGGTCTCGACCATGCTCTTGAGGCAGGGCTTGGAATGCTTCATCAGCATGTCCGGCAGCAGCACGGCGAAGGGCTCGTTGCCGATCAGTTCGCGCGCGCACCAGACCGCGTGGCCAAGGCCCAGCGGGGCCTGCTGGCGGGTGAAGCTGACCGAGCCGGCGCGCGGCAGATCGCGCTTGAGCGCATCCAGCGCCTCGGTCTTGGAGCGGGCCTCGAGGGTCTGTTCCAGTTCATAGGCGACGTCGAAATGATCCTCGATCACCGCCTTGCCGCGGCCGGTGACGAAGATGAAATGCTCGATGCCGGCGGCCTTCGCCTCGTCGACCACATACTGGAGCACCGGCCGGTCGACCACGGTCATCATCTCCTTCGGCACGGCCTTGGTCGCCGGGAGGAAACGTGTCCCAAGCCCCGCGACGGGGAAGACGGCCTTGCGTATCTTCTTGCTCACGCTCCACTCCTCAAAATCATGACGGTCTCAAATGGCAACGGATGTCGTCCGCCCTGGCGGGAGCGGCGGGGCACTTTACGCCGGAGAAAATGAAATGTCCGCTCCCCTGATGGACGATCCTCCTGCAGGATGTCTACGGCAATTTCCTGTCGGGGATACCGCGACGCTCCCCGGCCGACGATAACGTCCTCACGGCCAGCATGTTCATCCCGCGTTAACCACACAGAGGTTTCACTTGCAGGATGGCAACGGCCGTGGCCGAATGACGGCCACCGAACCCGTCGCCGCCGTTCTTCTTCCGGAACCAGGGCCCGACACATGACCATGACCATGATCCGCGCCATCAGCCGCCTCGGCATCGCAGCCGCCTTCGCGCTGACGTCGTCCGGCTGCATGGCGGTCGATGCGCCCTTCGGCGTCTCGACCGAGACGACGGCCTCGCTGCCGCGCCTCGTCGACCGCAACGAGCCGGTGCCCGCGGATTTCGCCGCCTTCGTCAGCCGGCTGTGGCCGGAGGCCGAGGCGAAGGGCGTCTCGCGCCGGACCTTCAACGCGGCCTTTGCCGGCGTGACGCCCGACCCGGACGTGATCGCCAAGGCCACCAAGCAGCCGGAATTCAGCAAGCCGATCTGGGAGTATCTCGACGGCGCCGTGTCCGAGACCCGGCTGGAGACCGGCAAGCGCATGCTCGCCGAACATGCCCGCCTCCTCGACCGGATCGAGGCGACCTACGGCGTGCCGCGCCAGTATGTGGTGGCGGTCTGGGGCATGGAAAGCTCCTACGGCTCGGTGCTGCAGAACCCGAAGATCGTCAAGGACAACATCCGCTCGCTCGCGACCCTCGCCTTTGCCGGCGGCAAGCGCGCCAAATACGGCCGCACCCAGCTGCTGGCCGCCCTGCACATCCTGGAGCGCGGCGACGTCGACCCGCGCCACATGACCGGCTCCTGGGCCGGCGCCATGGGCCACACCCAGTTCATTCCGACCACCTACGAGGCCTATGCGGTCGACTTCGACGGCGACGGCCGGCGCAACATCTGGACCTCGATCCCCGATGCCCTCGGCTCCACCGCCAACTATCTGGCGAAGATGGGCTGGCGCAAGGGCGAGACCTGGGGCTACGAGGTGGCGCTGCCGTCCGGCTTCGACTTCCACCGCGTGAACCGCTCGGCAACGGTGGCCGAATGGAGCGCGCTCGGCGTGCGCCGTCCGAGCGGCCTCGGCTTCCCGCGCCCCGACGACCAGGCCCAGCTCCTGCTGCCCGGCGGCTCCGGCGGCCCGGCCTTCCTGATGCTCAAGAACCACAAGGTGATCCGCCGCTACAACAACGCGGTCGCCTATGCGCTCGGCGTCGGCCATCTCGGCGACCGCCTGATCGGCGGCGGCACCTTCGCCGGTGCCTGGCCGCGCGACAACCGCGCGCTGAGCGCCAAGGAGCGCGAGGAGCTGCAGGCCCGGCTCAACGCCAAGGGCTATGACGTCGGCAGCGTCGACGGCAAGATCGGCAGCGGCACCATCGAGGGCATCAAGGCCTACCAGATCTCGATGGGCCTCGTGCCGGACGGCTATCCGAGCGACAAGCTGCTGGAACACCTGCGCCGCTGAGCCGACACCGCTCGCACGATGCCGCATCTCCAGACCTGCCGCCGGCACGGCCGACGGCAGGTCGACGCGTGACGGCAGGCGCCGGACAGTCGGCACCGTAGAGGGCCCGGGCCAGAGGATCGCCATGCCGAACTTTTGCAAGACGGTCGCCCTCGCGTTCATTGCCGCAGCCTGCCTGATCGGCGCGGCGGACCCTGCTGCCGCCCAGCCCCCCGGCATCGCACCTCCGGCCGGCGGGCCGCCGATCGTGCTGGCGCAGGTGCCCGACGACCGCAACTTCCTGCAGCGGCTGTTCGGCGCCGAACCGCGCCAGCCGCGCCGCCCCGGTC
>NZ_MCRJ01000032.1 GCF_001720135.1 Methylobrevis pamukkalensis | reverse complement strand
GTATTGACTGCGTAATTGAATGCATATTGTTGCAATGTATTGATGCAGTCAATCTGGCACGCCGCTTGCTGACAGATCGATGTGCGGCCGAGGGACGTGACCGAAGGCGCCCGATCACAGTCCATAAGCCGAGGAGGGGCGAATGCCTGCCGTCACCAAGCCTGCCAATGAAACCGGCGATTTTCTGGTCGACTACGAGGAGAAGGTCTTCGAGGACGTCAAGGCCGATCCGGGGGAAAAGGCCCTCGTCACCTTCCACACCGTTGCCTTCGAGGGCTCGATCGGTCTGGTCAACATCCTCCAGGCGCTGCGGCTGAACCGCAAGGGCTTCGAGACCTCGATCCTGCTCTACGGCCCGGGTGTGACCCTCGGCGTGCAGCGCGGCTTCCCGACCCTCGGCGCCGAGGCCTTCCCGGGCCATCTCAACTTCAACAACCAGCTGCTCAAGTTCATGTCCGAGGGCGGCAAGGTCTATGCCTGCCGCTTCGCGCTGCAGGCGCTCTACGGCCATGGCGAGGGCGCGCTGATCCCGGGCATCACCCCGATCAACCCGCTCGACGTGCTGGACCTGATCCTGCTTCACCGCAAGGACAACGCCTTCATCCTCGACACCTGGACGCTCTGAGCATCCGGGACATCAGGGAGACCGTCTCCATGGCCGAACCTGCAACCGTGCGCGCCGCCGCCGTCCAGATCTCGCCGGATCTCGCCTCGCTGGCGGGCACCGAGGCGAAGGTGCTCGACGCCATCGCCGAGGCGGCGGGCAAGGGTGCCGACCTGGTCGTCTTTCCGGAGACGTTCCTGCCCTGGTACCCTTATTTCTCCTTCGTCTTCCCGCCGGTCCTGACCGGCGGGGAGCACCTGCGCCTGTATGAGAACGCCGTCGTCGTGCCCGGGCCGACCACGGAGCGGGTCGGCGCCGCCGCCCGCCGCCACGGCGTGGTCGTGGTGCTCGGCGTCAATGAGCGCGACCACGGCAGCCTCTACAACACCCAGCTGGTGTTCGACGCTACCGGCGAGATCGTGCTCAAGCGCCGCAAGATCACCCCGACCTTCCACGAGCGGATGGTCTGGGGCCAGGGCGACGGCGCGGGCCTGAAAGTGGTCGACACCGCGGTCGGCCGCCTCGGGGCGCTCGCCTGCTGGGAGCATTACAACCCGCTCGCCCGTTATGCCCTGATGGCCCAGCATGAGGCGATCCATGTCGCCCAGTTCCCCGGCTCGCTGGTCGGCCAGGTCTTCGCCGACCAGATCGAGGTGACGATCCGCCATCACGCGCTGGAATCCGGCTGCTTCGTGGTGAACGCCACCGGCTGGCTGACCGAGGCGCAGAAGGCCGAGATCTGCCCCGACGAGAAGCTGCGCCGGGCGCTGTCGGGCGGCTGCATGACGGCGATCATCTCGCCGGAAGGCGGCCATGTGGTGCCGCCGCTGACCGAGGGCGAGGGCATCCTGATTGCCGACCTCGACATGAAACTGATCCTGAAGCGCAAGCGGATGATGGACAGCGTCGGCCACTATGCCCGGCCCGAACTGCTGTCGCTCGTGCTCGACGACCGCCCGGCCGTGCCGATGCGCGGTTCCGCCTCCGCCCGCCCGGACCTTTCCGCCGTCCCCTTCGAAGGACCCGCCGATGATGCCGATCATGCCGCCGACGCGCCTCTCGCCGCAGGAACTGATCAACGAATTGCAGTCTTCCGGGGTCCGTCTCGTTGATCCGCGCGCCGGCGTCGAAAGCCGGCGCGGCGGGGCAGGGCCCTCCGACCACAAGGCGATGACCATCGACGGCCAGACCGTGATGGTGCCCGTCCACACCGCGCCGGCCTTCGACAGCCCCTATCTGGTCGAGGCGCCGGATGCCTTCGGCCGCAGCCGGGTGCGCCGCGGCGACGTGGTGCTCGGCGAGGTCGAGTTTCCGGGCCGGCCGCGCTTCTACGATCTCAAGACCGACGACGGCGTGCCCTATTCGCAGATCGCCGTGCTGCATGGCCGCGACGTGCTGGCAACCACGGTGCTCCAGACCTGCATCCGCTACCAGAGCCGCACCAAGACCTGCCAGTTCTGCTCGATCGGCCAGTCGCTGTCCGCCGGCCGCACCATCGCGCGCAAGACGCCCGAACAGCTCGGCGAGGTGGCCAAGGCGGCCGTGGAACTCGACGGCGTCACCCACATGGTGATGACCACCGGCACCCCGCCGGGCAAGGACCGCGGCGCGAAGATCCTCGCCGAGAGCGTCGCCGGCGTGAAGGCGCGGGTCGACCTGCCGGTGCAGGTCCAGTGCGAGCCGCCGGACGACTTCGCCTGGCTGCAGCGGATGAAGGACGCCGGCGCCGATGCGCTCGGCATGCATCTGGAAGCCGTCACGCCCGAGGTTCGCCGCAAGATCATGCCGGGCAAGGCCGAGGTCTCGGTCGACACCTATTTCGCCGCCTTCGAGGCGGCGGTGCCGATCTTCGGCCGCGGGCAGGTCTCGACCTACATTCTCGCCGGCCTCGGCGACAGCGTCGATGAGATCCTGTCGGTGTCGCGCCGTCTGGTCGACATCGGCGTCTATCCCTTCGTCGTGCCTTTCGTGCCGATCTCCGGCACGCCGCTCGAAAGCCACCCGACGCCGTCGCCGCAGTTCATGCACGCGATCCTGCGTCCGCTCGCCGGCATGCTGGTCGACGCGGGCCTGAAATCCGTCGACGTCAAGGCCGGCTGCGCCAAGTGCGGCGCCTGCTCGGCGCTGTCCACCTACGAGAAGGCGGAGGGCGGCTGCGGATCGCGGCTGGCGGCGGAATGAGAGTGGGTGCGGGTATCTCCGGGTTCAGAGATCGCGGCGCCCCCTCATCCGGCCCTTCGGGCCACCTTCTCCCCGTGGGGGAGAAGGGTAAACCGGAGGTTTCTCTGTGCTCCGGAAACGTTCGGGGCAGTTCGGAATCAGCCACTCGTTACCCTTCTCCCCGCCGGGGAGAAGGTGGCCGGAAGGGCCGGATGAGGGGGCCCCGCCTGCCGTATCCACCTTTGATCCAGATTGCCCAGGTATCTCATCTCGAAGGGCCTCGCGCATGATCTTCGATCCGTTCAAGCCCTACATCCCCTCCGACTACCAGGTGAAATTCGCGACCGAAGCCTGGGAACGGCGCGAGGCGGCGGCGTTGCGCCGGGCGGTGTTCTGCGAGGAACAGAAGATCTTCGAGGGCGACGACCGCGACGCGATCGACGACGTGGCGATCCCGATCGTCGCGGTGTCGCTGATGGGCGTGGTCGCCCATCAGGTGGTCGGCACCGTGCGCATCCACGAGGCCGAGCCGGGCGTGTGGTGGGGCTCGCGCCTTGCCGTCTGCCGCCGGCATCGCAGCGTCGGCCCGCTCGGCGCCGCGCTGATCCGCCTTGCGGTCTCCTCGGCCAACGCCCGCGGCTGCCGGCGCTTCCTCGCCAACGTGCAGGTGCAGAACGGCCTCCTGTTCCGGCGGATGCGCTGGGACAAGACCGGCGAGATCGAGATCGAGGGCCGGCCGCATTTCCGGATGGAGGCGGATCTCTCCCACTATCCGCCGATCGTGGATGCCGCGACCGGCTTCCGCCAGGTGCCGAGAAAGGTTGCGGCATGACCGAGCCCTTCGATCTTGCCGCGCTGGCGGCCGATCTCGGATCGTCCCGCGGGGTCGCCCACAAGGCCGACATCGCCGCCGCCTGCGCCCGGCTCGGCCTCGGCGGTGACGGCGAGGTGCCGGTGGGTGACGACTGCGCCGCGATCCCGGACGGCGATGGCCACCTGTTGCTGGCGATCGAAGGCTTCATGAACGAATTCGTCGCCGCCGATCCGTGGTTTGCCGGCTGGTGCGGGGTGATGGTCAACATCTCCGACGTGCTGGCCATGGGCGGCCGGCCGATCGCGGTGGTCGATGCGGTCTGGTCCGACGGCGAGGACGCCGCCCTGCCGGTGCTGGACGGCCTGCGCGCGGCGGCCGAGGCCTTCGGCGTGCCGCTGGTCGGCGGCCACACCAATTCCCGCAGCGGCCAGCGCCAGCTCTCGGTCGCGATCCTCGGCCGGGCCAAGGCGCTGCTGACCAGTTTCGACGCCCGCCCCGGCGACCGGCTGGTCGCGGCGATCGACCTTGCGGGCCGCTACCGCGAGCCCTTCGACAATTTCGAGGCGGCAACAACGGCCACGCCGGCGCGGCTGCGCGCCGCCATGGCGGTCCTGCCGGACATCGCCGAGGCGGGCCTGTCGCGCGCCGCCAAGGACATCAGCCAGGCCGGTCTCGTCGGCACGGCGATGATGCTGTGCGAATGCTCGGCTGTCGGTGCCGTGATCGATGTGGACGCCGTGCCGCGTCCGCACGGCGTGCCGATGCTTCGCTGGCTCAAGACCTTTCCGAGCTTCGGCTTCATCCTTGCCGTCGCCCCGGACAACGTGGCCGCCGTGATCGCGCGCTTTGCCGGCGCAGGCATCACGGCCGCCGACGTCGGGACGGTGACGGCCGAGCGCCGGGTGGACATTACCGCGGGGGGCCGCTGCGTGACCGTGCGCGATCTTGCGCGCGAACCGCTGCTCGGCTGCGCGCCGACCCCTTCCGCGCTCGGCGAGGCGGCCGAATGACCACCTCAAGGCCGCTCCGGATCGCGATCCTCGCCCATTCGACCAACCCGCGCGGCGGCGTCGTCCATGCGATGCAGCTGGCCGAGGCGCTGTGCGATCTCGGTCAGGAGGCGGTGCTGTATGCGCCGGATGCCGCCGGCACCGGCTTCTTCCGGGCCGCGCGCTGCCCGCTCGCCGCCTTCCCGGCGTCTCCGGCCGGCAGCGACGTCGCGGCGATGGTCGAGATCCGCGCCGCCGACTATCTGCGCCACTTCGCGGCGCCCGAGGCGCGCGGCTTCGACGTCTGGCATGCGCAGGACGGCATTTCCGCCAATGCGCTGGCGACCATGAAGGAGCGCGGGCTGATCCGCGCCTTCGCCCGCACCGTCCATCACGTCGACAGCTTCGCCGATCCGCATCTCCAGAGCCTGCAGCTGCGGGCAATCACCGCCGCGACCGGCATTTCGTGGTGAGCCGTCTCTGGCAGCGTCATCTGGCGACCGCGCTCGGCCTTGCGGCGGTGCGGATCGGCAACGGTGTCGACCGTTCTGTCTTTCGCCCCGCGCGCGACGCCAGCGACGACGAACTGGCCGCGACCCTGCTGCCGCCGGGCGGGCCGGTGTTCCTCAGCGTCGGCGGCGTGGAGGAGCGCAAGAACACCGTCCGGATTCTCGAGGCCTTTCGCATCGTCCATGCCAGCCAGCCTGACGCGCGGCTGGTGATCGCCGGTGGCGCCTCGCTGCTGGATCACGCGCGCTACAAGGCCGCCTTCGACGCGATCCTCGCTGGCGCGGGCCTTCCCGATGGCGCGGTGCTGTTGACCGGACCGCTGCCGCAGCATCTGCTTCCGCCGCTCTACCGGGCCGCCACGGCGCTGGTGTTTCCCTCGCTGAAGGAAGGCTTCGGCCTGGTGGTGATCGAGGCGATGGCCTGCGGCACCCCGGTGGTCGTCTCCGAGATCGCGCCTTTCACCGAATATCTCGCCCCCGACGAGGCGCTCTGGTGCGATCCGCATGCGCCCGAGCGGATCGCCATGGCCATGGCCCGCGCCCTCAATCCGGCGGCCCGCATCGGTCTCGCCCGGCACGGCCTTGCGGTTGCCGCTCGTCACGACTGGGTGGCGGTCGCCGGTGCCCACCTTCCCGTCTATTCCGAACTGATGGAGAGCTGCCATGCCTGAGATGCGCTTCCGCATCACCTGGCCCGACGGCACGCCCGAGAGCTGCTATTCGCCGTCGCTGGTCATCAAGGACTATTTCGCCCCCGGCCAGACCTACCCGCTCGGCGACTTCGTCGCCCGCTCGCGCGAGGCGCTGTCGATCGCCTCCGACCGGGTGAAGGCGCGCTACGGCATGCCCTGTTCGCTTGCGCTCGGCCAGCTCGCCCGCATCGAGGCGACTTCCCGGCGCTATGCCACCGATCCCGCCGCGTCCGTCACGGTCGACGGCTTCGACGAATGACCTCCGGCGACCGCGCGGCGGCGCCCACCACAGGATCTCTCGCCATGAACGTCTCCACCCGCGTGCAGCATGTGCCGGTCGCCGTCGTCGGCGGCGGTCAGGCCGGGCTCTCCGTCAGCTGGCATCTGGACAAGGCCGGCATCGACCATGTGGTCCTCGAGAAGAACCGGGCCTTTCACACCTGGAAGACCGAGCGCTGGGACAACTTCTGCCTCGTCACCCCCAACTGGCAGTGCCAGCTTCCGGGCCACGGCTACGACGGCGACGATCCGAAGGGCTTCATGGTCCGCGACGAGATCATCGCCTGGCTCGACCGCTGGCTGGAGAAATTCGCGCCGCCGCTGAAAGAGGGCGTCTCGGTTGCCCGCGTCTCGCAGCTCGGCGAGGGGTTCCTGCTCGACACCAGCGACGGCCTGATCCGGGCCGACCAGGTGGTGTTTGCCGCCGGCGGCTACCAGATCCCGGTGATCCCGCGCGCCGCGGAACGCATTCCGGAAGACGTCGTCCAGATCCATTCCTCGATCTACCGCAATGCCGATCAGTTGCCGGAGGGCAAGGTCCTTGTCGTGGGCAGCGGCCAGTCGGGCGCGCAGATCGCCGAGGACCTGCATCTGGCCGGCCGCAAGGTCCATCTCGGCCTCGGCGACGCGCCGCGGGTGGCCCGGCGCTATCGCGGCAAGGACGTGGTCGAGTGGCTCTACGACATGGGCTACTACGACCTCTCGGTCGACGTGCATCCGCTGCGCGAGGGCGTGCGCGACAAGACCAACCACTATGTCACCGGCCGCGACGGCGGCCGCGACATCGACCTGCGCCAGCGGGCGCTGGAAGGCATGGAACTGCACGGCCACTTCGTCGACGCCCGCGGCGACCGCGTGATCTTCGCCGACACCGTCGCCTCCTGCCTCGACGAGGCGGATGCGGTGTCCGAGAGCATCAAGTCCAGCATCGACGGCTTCATCGCCAAGAACGGCATCGAGGCGCCGGAGGAGGCGCGCTACGTGCCGGTCTGGACGCCGACCGCGCCGCGCTGCGAGATCGACCTCAGGGCCGAGGGCATCACCTCGATCGTCTGGTGCATCGGCTTTCGCACCGACTGGTCGTGGGTCGACCTGCCGGTGTTCAACGGCCGCGGCCAGCCGCAGCATCACCGCGGCGTGACGAGCGTCGACGGCGCCTATTTCCTCGGCCTTCCCTGGCTGCACACCTGGGGCTCGGGCCGCTTCTCGGGGGTCGCCCGCGACGCCGAGCACATCGCCCGGCAGATCCTCGCCCGCCATGGCGAGGAGGCCGCCGCGAGCGACCGCCTCGTCAACGACGCGGCGATCGGCTCCTGACGGGCGCCGGACGGGAGGGACAGGGCGCCATGACGCTGTCGCCATCGCTATCGGTGTTCGAGGCTTCGCCGCTGCCGCAGGACATGCCGGCGGTCTACCGGCTCGGCATGCCGCAGCTCTGCCTCGGCGGTCTGTCGGAAACCTGGCTGCTGAAGGAACTCGGCCATCGCCACTGGATGCTGCTGGCCTTTGCCGCCGGGCATGCGGTGCCGGCGTTCCGCGACGGCCGCGGCGCCCCGGTCTACGCCGCCTTCAGCGCGGTACGGATCGACGAGGCCGACTTCGCCTCGCTCGGCGAGAACGACCTGCTCACCGTCGACAGCAGCCTGTCGCGGCTGTCGCGCACCCGCTTCCGCAGCCGCCATCGCCTCACCGCTGCGGGTCGCCCGGTCGGCATGGTCGACATGGTCTCGACCTTCGTCACCCGCCGCGAGGCCGGACGCAACCGCTCGATCGCCCGCGCGAGATCACCGGCCTGCCGCCGGTGCCGGCGGGCGGGGCGCCCGATGATCTTGCCGCGCTCGCGCAGGCGATCGGCGCCGACGCCGGCTGGCGACACCTCGGCTTTTCTCCGGACGAGGCTGTGGCCGGCGTGGCGGGCAATCCGCCGGCGCTGGTGATCGATCCGGTGCCGTCGCAGGATTTCAACGGCGCCGACTTCCTCTATTTCTCCAGCTTCCAGGCCTTTGTCGACCGGGCGGAGTGGGCCTTCTTCCGCCAGATCCGGCCGACGACGCGGCGGCGCGATCTGGTCTACGCCGGCAACATCGAGCCGGGCGACCGGGTGCGGGTGGTGCTGATGGGCGTGCGGCAGGCCGATGGCGAACTTGCACACTGGTGCCGGCTGCTGCGCGCGGGCGACGGTGCGGACGCCGGCGGCGAACGACTCGCCGACGTCTTCACGCTGCGGGTGGTTTGATCTCAGGGAGTTGGCCGGATCACTCTCTGGTTGTCATCCCCGGCGGCGGTGCGCAGCGCCGCCGGGAAGGGGATCCAGAAGCTGGCTATGGAATTCATGGCTGATTTCTGGATCCCCTTCCCTCGCTTCGCTCGCCGGGGATGACAACCGAGGTCGAAATCGGCAGCAGCGCCGCGCTCGCTTGCCTCACTCCCCCCGGATCATCCGCTCCGTCACCCGCATGTGGCGGATCGCCCGGCGGTGGTGGGTGAAGGCGACGTGGATCGTGCCGTCCGCGCCCTCCACCACTGAAGGGTAGGAGAACTCGCGGTTGAGCCCGTCCACGGAATTGTTGGTCAGGCAGTAGCCGTCGCCGGTCGCCAGATCGAGGCGGGCGGGCCAGCTTCGGCCGCCGTCGTCGGAGAGCAGGATCGACAGCGGCGCGCGCGGCGTGCCCCAGAAGGCCTTGCGGCCCTGTGACGAGGGCTCGGCGGATACGGTCTCCACGGCGTCGTCCTCGTCCTCGATCTCGTCGTAGAGCGACACCCGGCGCGCGGTGTCCTCCGCAGCGCCGATCGGGTTGCAGACCATCGCCAGCGCGCCGCTGGAAAGCCGTATCATCTGGATCGAGGAGTTGTTGTTGGGCACGTCGGTCGGCTCCGGCGCGCTCCAGTTTCTCCCGTCGTCGAACGAGCGGCTGAGATACACCGCGTCGGCCCAGCGCGAGCGGAACACCGCGACGAGACCGCCTTCGCCGAGATCGACGATGTTCATGTGGACGCAGCCGGTGCTCGCCGGCACGTCGATCGTCGCCCATGTCGCGCCGCCGTCGGTGGAGCGCAAGACGGCGCTGTCGTCGTTGTCGCCGCTCCACTTCACGCCGGGCACGGTGCGGCAGCGGAAGATCGGCAGCAGCCAGGTGCCGGCAGCCGTGACGACGACCGGCTGGCGCACGAAGGTGCCGGCCGTGTCGATGAACACCTCCTCAGGACCGAAGCTGAGGCCCCCGTCCGCAGAGATCCGGCGCCTGACGATCGCCGTGTCCTGGTTGCCGGCCCGCTGGGCGGTCCAGATCAGCCAGACCCGGCCATCGGGGGCGGTGAACAGGACCGGGTTCTGTTCGGACCGCGCCGGATCGCCGGACATGCGCTCGGCCGGGCTCCAGCCCGCGGCGCCGGGCGCAAGCCGCGACAGATGCACGCAAATGTCCGACGCCCCCTCCATCGTGCCGCCGAACCAGACGCAGGCAAGCGATCCGTCGGCAAGCAGCGCGAGATTGGCGGCGTGATTCTGCACGCAAGGGGAGGGGAGACAGGCCTCCGTCACCCCGTCCAGTCCGGCGGGGCGCAGCAGTCCGTCCATCGGCGGGGCGTCGGCGGGCATCAGGGTCTCCTTGCGTCGGGTGGATAGAGCCCGCACGCCCCGGGCGCGGGCGTCGGAAGGGCTGGTGGCAGCATCCCGGGCTGCGGGGGACCGGGCCCGGGGCGGTCCTGAGGGGCACCCTGGGTGCGGCGCGCGAAGTTGTCAAGTTGGCTGTTTCTGGCGCATCGGTCGAACTATGCGGGAAATAACCCCCTCAAATCAGTTGTTTAGACAAAGACATAATGCTTCTGACAGACCCCGTGGATTTTTGCCGCAGTGCCACATCAAATAATCTTGACATGTTTACATATGCTGTCATGTTTCGAACGCACGACGGAAACGGCCCGGCAGGGCCCCGGCGCGACTCGGTGGAGCGAATCGCGAACGGGAACCGTCGCAAGATGGGGAGGATCAGATGTCCGCATACGAGACCGGGCGCCCCGGTGTCAGCCGTCGTACCGCCCTGATGATGGGCGCGAGCGCGCTGGCCGGTGTCGCCGTCATGGCATCCGGGGTGAGGATGGCGAAGGCCGCCGAACAGGTGCTGAAGATCGCTCATCCCGTGTTCGACATGGACTGGTCGCCCCTGCGCGGCGGCGGCGCCCATCAGCGCCAGACCTCGCTGTGGTGGGCCTCGCCGATGTATTTCGACGCGGACAACCAGATCCATCCCTATGTCTTCACCGCCTGGACCCCGAGCGAGGACCTGAAGGTGTGGACCTTCGCCATCGATCCGAAGGCCGTCTTCTCCGATGGCAGCAAGATCACCGCCGCCGACGTCAAGGGCTCCTTCGAACTCGCGGCAATGCCGTCCACCAAGCACCAGCGCGTCAACCAGGTGCTCGCCGGCGTCGTCGGCTACGACGAGGTGACGGCCGGTTCGGCGAAGGAGATGCCGGGTATCGTCGCCGACGGTGAGGAGACCGTGGTCATCACCCTGACCCAGCCCGATCCGATCTTCTTCATGCGCCTGGCCAACCATCTCGTGCCGATCGTCAAGCCGTCCGAGGCCCGCGACGAGAATGGCGAGGAGGTGATCGACTGGTGGAGCCCCGATCTCGGCGGCGTCTCCTCCGGTCCGTTCAAGCTTGTCGAGCTCGACCTTGACGGCGGCCGGCTTGCCTTCGAGCCGAACGAGAATTTCTTCGGTCCGAAGCCGAAGCTGGCCCGCATCGAGATCCAGACGGTCGAGGACGCGGTCACCGCCACGGCGCTGCTGAAGAAGGGCGAGTTCGCCGCCCACACCGAACTCGTCACCTCGACCATCGCCCAGGATCTCGGCCCGGACTTCGCCAAGGGGCCGATCATCCCGACCAGCCAGCATTTCTGGCTCGATTCCTCCAAGAAGCCGATGGACGATCCGAAGGTCCGGCAGGCGCTGATCATGGCGGTCGACCGGGACGGCCTGATGAAGGCCTCCTTCCCGGACGGCCCGCACGTCAAGGCCGACCAGATCCTCAACTCGGTGCCCGGCGTCGACGAGAGCTTCGAGCCCTATCCCTTTGACCCGGAGGCGGCGTGGAAGCTGCTCGCCGAATCCTCCTATGGCGGCCCCGAGCGCCTGCCGAAGCTGATGATGGTCGGCATCTCCTCACCGGCGATCGAGGCGGCCGCCCAGTATATCGCCGAGCAGTGGCGCCAGAATCTCGGCATCACCGCCGTGGAGATGAAGCCGCAGCAGGACGGCTATTCCGGCCCGGACCAGGCCAACGTCCAGATCTTCCGCGACGACGTCGGCACCCGCGTGCCCGATGCCGTCACCTATCTGTGGGGGGCGATCTACTCGGGGTCGTCGAATGCCAAGAACAAGCTCGGCGGCTACAGGAACGAGGAGATCGACGCTCTGCTGATCGAGGCGAGCGCGAAGGCCGCCGACGATCCGGAGCGCATCGCCCTTGCGCAGAAGGCGCAGCGGCTGTTCCGCGAGGACTGGAACTTCATCCCCTGGTATGATCAGGCGATGTCGCGCTGGGCCAATGCCAACGTCAAGGGCATGGACAAGAACCTCGACTGGCAGGTCGTCGAGCCCTGGAACATCGAGCTCGTCTGACGGGCTCCTCCCTCCGCGGCCCGGCCGCGGAGGGTCTCCGTCCGCAGGATGTTCCACATTTGCCGACAGGCCGCCACCCGAGAGGAACGACGCTCCGCCATGCTGCGCTACATCGCGACCCGTCTGATTCTCTGGGTTCCGTCGGTCCTTCTCGTGCTGCTGGCGTCTACGCGCTGGCCTTCTACGGCGCGGGCGACCCGATCAAGCTGATCTTCCTGCGCGCCCCCGGCGACGTCGCCTACGACCCGGCGCGCATCGAGGCGATCCGCCAGTCGGCCGGCCTCGACCGGCCCTTCCTCGTCCAGTTCGGCTCCTATGTCTGGAATCTTCTCCACGGCAATTTCGGCAACTCGCTGATCACCGGCCGGTCTGTCTGGCGGATGATCTCGGCGGCAGCCCCGGTCTCCTTCCAGCTCGGCGTCGCCTCGATCCTGCTGACGGCGCTCGTTGCCATTCCGCTCGGCGTCGTTGCCGCCCTCAACCAGAACAGCCGCCTCGACTATCTGATCCTCGGCTCGGCGCTGTTCCTGTGGGCGATCCCCGCCTATGTCGCCGGCCCGCTGCTGATGGTGCTGCTGATCACCCTCCTGCCGAACGCCGACATTCCCTACGGCTGGGGCGGACTGTTCGACGTGCGGATCATCCTGCCGCTGCTGGTGCTGGCCTTCCAGCCGATCGCGCTGATCGTGCGCCAGACCCGCGCCGCGGTGATCGAGGTGCTGTCGGAGGACTTCGTGCGCACCGCCCGGGCCAAGGGCGTGCCGGAGCGGATCGTGGCGCTGCGCCACATCCTGCGGCCGGTGCTGACGCCGGTGGTGACCCAGCTCGGCCTGATCATGATCACCATCGTCAACGGCGCGATCTTCGTGGAGCTGGTGTTCGGCCTGCCGGGCCTCGGCCGGCTCACGGTGTCCTCGCTGCTCAACTCCGACTTCCCGGTGATCCTCGCCATCACCCTGATCGGCTCCTTCCTGGTGATGCTGTCGAACCTCCTCGTCGACGTCGTCTATCCGCTGCTCGACCCGCGCGCCGCCGATGCGCGGACCACGAAGTGAGGCCCGCCATGTCCGCGCCTGACGCCGCCGCCCCGATCGAGCTCCAGGTCGAACCGCCTGTCAGCCTGTGGCGCGATGCCTGGCATCGGCTGACCCGCAACCGGCTGGCCATGGCCGGGCTGGTGATCGTGGCGATCCTGACCTTTCTGGCGGTGTTCGGACCGTGGATCGCGCCCTACGACTTCCTCGCCCAGGATCTCGACGCCCGCAACCAGGCGCCGTCGCTGCTGCATCTGTTCGGCACCGACGATCTCGGCCGCGACGTGTTCAGCCGGGTGATCTACGGCGCCCGCACCGCCTTCGTCGTCGCCATCGTGGTGACCGCGATCGCCGTGGTGATCGGCGTGGTGCTGGGCGCTGCCGCCGGCTATTTCGGCGGCCTGCTCGACACCTTCGTGATGTGGCTGACCGACGTCACCATGTCGATCCCGAACCTCCTGCTGGTGGTCGTGATCAACACGTCCCTGAAGCCGCCGCTCGCCCGCTGGATGGAGGCGCGCTATCTGGAAACCCTCGATCCGATCTACCGCAACTCCATCTGGATCGACTTCGTGCTGGTGTTCGGCTCGATGGCGCTGATCACCTGGCCGCCCTATGCCCGGCTGGTGCGCGCGCAGGTGCTGTCGATCCGCAACCGGCCCTATGTCACCGCCGCCCGCGCGCTCGGCCTGCCGACCCTGACGATCCTGATGCGCTACATCGTGCCGAATGCGCTCGGCTCGCTGATCGTCGCCGTCAGCGCCGGCCTCGGCACGGCGATGGTGCTGGAAAGCGCCTTCAGCTTCCTCGGCGTCGGCGTCAATCCGCCCGCCCCCAGCTGGGGCAACATGATCTCCGACGGCCTGCGCGTCTGGCAGCACCATCCCCATCTCCTCGCTGCCCCGGCCATCCTGCTCGGCATCGCCACCGTCGGCTTCAGCTTCCTCGGCGACGGCCTCAACGACGCCCTGAACCCGAAGGGCATGAAGTGATGGCGGACCTGCGCAGCAGAAGCCCTGTCCTGGCAGCGGGTGCCGCCCCGGCCTCCGCCCCGGCCGCCGATCCCCGCGAGACGATCCTCTCGGTGGAGGGGCTGGCGATCGACATCGCCGGCCGCAACGGCCCGGCCCGGATCGTCGACGGCATCTCCTTCGACCTGAGGCGCGGCGAGACGCTCGGCGTCGTCGGCGAATCCGGCTGCGGCAAGAGCCTGTCGATGCTGAGCCTCGTCGGCCTTCTGCCCAACAAGATCAGGGTGACCGGCGGCACGGCCACCTTCGACGGGCGCGACCTCCTGTCGATGTCGACGAAGGAGCTGCGCAAGCTGCGCGGCGGCGAGATCGGCTTCGTCTTCCAGGACCCGATGACCTCGCTCAACCCGGTGATGCGGATCGGCGACCAGCTGGCCGAGCCGCTGATCTACCACCGCGGCCTGTCGAGGGCGCAGGCGCGCGCGCGCGCGGGCGAACTGATGCGCCTCGTCGGCATTCCCGGCGGCGAGACCCGGCTCGACAACTACCCGCACGAACTGTCCGGCGGCATGCGCCAGCGGGTGATGATCGCCATGGGGCTCGCCTGCGAGCCGTCGGTGCTGATCGCCGACGAGCCGACCACCGCCCTCGACGTGACCATCCAGGCGCAGATCGTCGAGCTCGTGACCTCGCTGCGCGCGCGGCTCGGCATGTCGGTGGTGTGGATCACCCACGACCTCGCGCTGATCGCCGGCCTCGCCGACCGGCTGATCGTGCTCTACGCCGGCACGATCGTCGAGGACGCGCCGGTGGACGATCTCTACGCCCGGCCGACCCATCCCTACACCCGCGGCCTGCTCGGCTCGATCCCGCGGCTCGCCGGCGACGGTACCTCGGCCGCGCGGCTGCCGTCGATCGGCGGCACGCCGCCGGAGCCCGGCCGGCGCCCGCCGGGCTGCCCGTTTGCGCCACGCTGCCATCAGCGCATGCCGGTCTGCGAAAGCCGCGTGCCACAGCTCGAGCCGGTGTCCGGCGGCAATCCCGCCCACAAGGTCGCCTGCTTTGCCGCGCGCGACATCCGGGAGGCGGCGCAATGACGGGAGACCCGCTGCTCCGGATTTCCGGACTGACCAAGCATTTCAACGTCCGGCTCGGCGCCTTCGGCGAGCGCAAGGCGACCGTGCACGCGCTCGACGGTCTCGACTTCGACATCCACGAGGGCGAGACGCTGAGCCTCGTCGGCGAATCCGGCTGCGGCAAGTCCACCGCCGGCAACACCATCCTGCGCCTGCATTCGGTGACCGCCGGTTCGGTGATCTACAAGGGCATCGATCTGGCGCGGCTGGACGAGGCGGCGATGCGGCCGCTGCGCAGCGAGCTTCAGGTCGTGTTCCAGGACCCGTATTCGACGCTCAATCCGCGCATGACCATCGGCGAGGAGATCGTCGCGCCGATGCTGCACCACGGCCGGGCAACGAGGAAGGACGTGCTGGAGAAGGTGGCGGCGCTGCTGGCCGACGTCGGCCTGCCGGCGCGCTTTGCCTCGCGCTATCCGCATGAACTCTCCGGTGGCCAGCGCCAGCGCGTGGTGATCGCCCGGGCGCTGGCCTGCGGCCCGCGCTTCGTCGTCTGCGACGAGGCGATCTCGGCGCTCGACGTGTCGATCCAGGCGCAGATCATCAATCTGCTGCAGGATCTCCAGGAAAATACCGCCTCACCTACCTGTTCATCGCCCATGATCTTGCCGTGGTGCGGCACATCTCGACGCGGGTGGCGGTGATGTATCTCGGCCGCTTTGCCGAGCTTGCCCCGCGCGACGATCTGTTCACCCGGCCGTTGCATCCCTACACCCGCGCGCTGCTGTCCGCCGTGCCGGAGCCCGATCCCGTGCACGAGCGCCAGCGCCGCCGCCAGATCCTGCAGGGCGACGTGCCGAGCCCCCTCGATCCGCCGTCCGGCTGCCGTTTCCACACCCGTTGCCCGATCGCCACCGACATCTGCAAGGCGGTGGTGCCGGCGTGGCGCGCGGCGCGGCCCGGCCATCACGTGGCCTGCCATCACGCAGGCGAGGGCGCATCGTCGTGAGCCCCGAGGACACGCTCGGCAGGATGCGGAGAGAGGCGCCCCTGAAGGTGGCGCTCGTTGCCGACGACCTGACCGGCGCGCTCGACAGCTGCGTTCCCTTCGCGCTCGCCGGGCTCTCCGTCGCGGTCGCGCTCCGGCCGGACGACATCGCAGCGGCGCTGGCCACCGGCGCGCAGGTCGTGGGCGCGGTGACCGCGAGCCGGGCGATGCAGCCGGGCGAGGCGGCGGTGGCGGCCCGTGATGTGGGCCGAAGGCTGTGCGCCGCCCGCCCGCAGATCGTGTTCAAGAAGATCGATTCCCGGCTCAAGGGCAATCTCGTCGCCGAGACCGCGGCCCTCGCCGAGGTCTTTGCACGCGGGCGCGCGGTGATCGCGCCGGCGGTGCCGGATCAGGGACGTTTCGTGGTGGACGGAGACGTGATCGGCAACGGCGTGGGAACGCGGCTCGGCATCGCTGCCGCCTTCGCCGGGCTGAACCTGCCGTTCGCGATCGCCGACACACGCAGCGATGCCGATCTCGACGGCGTCATCGACGCATCGCACGACCACAGCGAAACGATCCTCGTTGCGCCCGCGGCCTTGGCGCCGCGCTTGCGCGGGCGATTGGAACCGCCGGCGCCTCGCCGCTGACCATGGGGCCAGGTCCGGCCCTGATCGCGATCGGCTCGCGCGATCCGATCACCGCGGCGCAGATGGTGCGTCTGTGCGCGGATCACCCGGACATCTTCGTGGCCGACTGTCCGGCGGGCGCGGTGCCGGCCCCTGCCACGCCCGCCCTGCCGGCGCTGCTGCGCTGCGGCGGGGCGGACGCCGATCCGGCCGTGGTCGCCGGGACCTTTGCCGGCGGCATCCTCCGCTGGATCGAGGCCACCTCTCCGCGCCGCCTTCTGGTCGGCGGCGGCGACACGGCGCTGGCGCTGTTCACCGCGCTCGGTGCGCGCGTCTGGTGCCGGTCGGCGAGTTCGCGCCCGGAATTCCCGTTGTGGAGATGAGCCTTGCCGATGCGGCTCTGCTGCAGTGTGCTATAAAATCAGGTGGATTTGGAACGATCGATGTGTTGTCGCGATTCGTCCAGGACGTGGCGGAGGCGACGGCGAGGTGAGGTGGTTCGGCGATGGAGCGCGACGAGAGCGGAGAGACCGGGGCGGTGGCACCGGCGCAAGCCGGCGAGCGGTCGAAGTCCCGCCGGCTCGTCGACCGGGTCTACGACATGCTGACCACTCGGATCCGCAACGGCGAGTTTGCCCCTGACAGCAAGCTGCCCGGCGAGCATGATCTGGCGGCGATGTTCGGGGTGTCGCGGCCGATCGTGCGCGATGCCCTCGGCCGCCTGCGCGAGGAGGGGGTGATCCATTCGCGGCAGGGCGCCGGCAGCTTCGTGCGCGCCCACAAGTCGAATGCCCCCTCGACGCTCGGCTTTGCCCCGGTCGAGACCATCGCCGACATCCAGCGCTGCTACGAATTCCGCATGACCATCGAGCCCGACGCCGCCTTCTACGCGGCACGGCGGCGGGACGACGAGGCACTCGCCCGCATCCTCGATGCGCTGAACCAGCTCCAGGACGCGACGCGCCACCGGCTGCACCGCGAGGATGCGGATTTCAGCTTCCACAAGGCGATCACCGAGGCCTCGAACAACCACTATTACCTGTCGTCGATCGAGGCGCTGCGCCAGCACATCTCGGTCGGCATGCACCTGCACGGCCTGTCGCTGATGGGCCCGCGGCTGCAGCTGGAGAAGGTGTTCGAGGAGCACAAGGCGATCTACGACGCGATCCTCGAGGAACGGCCCGGCGACGCACGCGACGCGATGCGCCGCCATCTCGAAGGCTCGCGCGACCGGCTGTTCGAAGGCCGGATCCTCGATCTGTCGCTCTGAGGTACCCATCCCGTGGCGTGTTGTCCGCAACGGTCCGGGGATCGCCAGGTTGCATCGGCCGCTGGGCCCGGGGGCGTGACGATCGGAGGTTTGCGCTCCGGAGCGGGGAGGCAGGCTGCGGCATCCCGGCCCGGGGCGGGCGGGATGCCGGAGACCGGATCACTCGTCGACGAGGCGCTTCAGCAGCATGTTGTTGATCTCCACGAACCGCTGCATCGACAGGCCCGGGAAGACGCCTTCGCGGGGCTTGGCCGGCGGGAACAGGGTCTTCCGATCGGGCTTGACGTCCATCGCCTTGTAGAGCGCCCTGTTGGACGCGTCGAAGCGGCGCATCAGGGTGGTCATCTGCTTGGTCGAGATCCAGTCGAGCTTTGCCTCCTTGGGGAAGGCCGCCTTGTCGTTGCGCATCTCCAGCAGGTGCTTGGCGACCGACGTGAGCTGCGCGCGCGAGAACGGCCCGTCGTTGAGCAGGCGCTTGTACTCGGTCAGCTCCATCGGCAGGCTCTCGTTGAGCTCGGGGACCAGCTTCATGCGGCCGGTCTTGCATCCGAGCTGCTCGAAGAATTCCCGTACGAGCTTCCCGTCATTCGCCAGATCCTCGAAGACGAGAACGCGAACGATCGGGAAGTATTTCTTGAAGAGCTCGTACTGCCGATTGTATTCGAAGAAGCCGATGTTGTCTTCGACAAATGACAGGAAATCGACGTTGACGCGGTTCGACTTCACGTTCTCCTGGAACAGGGAACGGGCGAAATCGTCCTGACGTCGGACCACCATCAGGATTTCCGGAGCGAGCGGTGCCGTGATCTCGGCAAGGCGCGCCACGTAACGCTCCCGGCCAGCCCAGTAGGAATCCTCGTCCTCGGGCTTTGCCGGCGGCAGCATGTGGCGGTAGATCGGTTCGGCACTGAGGAAGGCGATTTCCGGGGGCGTCGCCTTCAACCCGTTCTGCCGGATCGCTTCCACGAAATCGATGGTGTCCTGCAGGCTGAGGTTGGCCGACTTCTGCCCGGCAATGGCATGGGAGAAGTCGTGGTGGGCGTAACGCCCCTTGCGGCCGATCATGTCGTAGCCGGGATACCAGAAACCCTTCTGACGAAGCTTTCGCGCATTGTGCTTGGCGAAATGCTGGATCGTCGTCGTACCCGTCTTGTGCGTCCCGATATGAATGATTGTGCGCATGTGTTCGTTGTCCCGCCTGAAATCTCTTCCCGTCGAGCAGGACCGGTGGCACCACCGGGCCGCCCCGCCAAATTCCAACCCTGAGCGCCGCGGCGTCGTCCCGCGGACCGGGCGTCGCCATTCCTGTTCGAATAAGCCCCGACCGCGTGCCCGATCCTGGGAACGAACCGCTAGGCTCAGCCTTTTCCGACGGCGAAGCGTGTCCGCTTCGCCCGTATGCCTCTCTGTCCGAAGCCTGATGGGGCTGGCGTGACGGATCGCGACCCGCGATCCCGCCGTCAATGGCGCGGCCCGAAAGGCATGGCTACGAAAGACACGGCCTGTTCGGACCTGGACTGTTCATGAAAAAGCTTTAGCCCGGCCTGTTCGCAGCGGCAAGCATTCGTAGAGGCGAATATGGGTATTGCCACAACGACGGTATAGACGGCGATCGTCTCTTGGCGACAACTCCTGCCGCAGAGCGGGCGGCGTCAGCATTGCTTCAACCGCTGGCCGTAGAACCGACGCAACTGCTTGAACTGGGACAGCGCCTTTGCCGAGCATGAGAGCGGCGTCTTGATGCCCGCCGGCTGGGGCAGGGACCGGGCGCTGCCATCCTTGCTGCGGGCCGCGACGCGGGCCATGTCGTAGAATTCGGCCAGCGGACCTTCGCAGGCATAGACCGTGGAGGCCGGGACCGAGGTGATGCCGCGCTTCTCCTGGCGCGCAAGGATGGCGCGCATCAGGTTGAGGACATGGAAGTGGTAGTTGCAGTTCTTCTCCTCGTTGCGGAGGAAATAGCCGCCCTTGCCCGGCTGGCGCGCCGCCGAGAAGCCGTAGTAGGCCCAGGTGCTGCCGAGCCCCGGCTCGCTCTCGAAGTCCTCGAGCGTCGGCTCGAGGCCGACGGCCTTGTGGCCCGTGCCGAGGAACAGCTGCTTCAGACCGGCGGTGATCGCGCCATCGTAATCGAACTGCGGGGTCCAGCCCATCTTTTCGTGGAGATCGGCAATCAGGCCGAGATCGCGCAGGACATGCAGCATCTGGTTCAGGGTCGCGCCCTTGTCCGGTGCGCGGTCGCGGCGAGTCACCGAGTGATACCAGGTGCAGGACGCGCCGTTGTCGCAGGTCTCCGTGGAAGCAAGGCCGCCTTCGGCCACCGGCGTCAGCACGGGCCGGATGATGGCATTGGCAATGGCGCGATAGGCCGCCGCATCGGTCTGTGATTCGGGATAGCTGGAGCCTTCTGCCCGCGCGGCAATCGAGAAGACCACCTGCGCCATGCCGCCCTGGCCCATCCCGTTATAAGGCTGACCGAGATCGTTCTTGACGAAGATGGAAAACGGGACGGGCGAACTGGCCGAGCCGGGTTCGAACAGACCCGCGATCAGATCCTTGCGTTCCTCGCCGGTCTCGTCGGTGATCCGCACATTGTCCTTGCCGAGTTCGAACCGGATCTGCGTACGCATGAGATCGGAGACGGCGCCAAGATCCTTTGACCCGGCGGTGATCTCGGCTTCCGCGCCGCCACGCGACCACACCGTCCGTATCGATCGCAGGCACTGCGAGACCTGCAGCCAGTAGCGGTCAATGTCGATGACGTCCCGTTCAACACAGTCGGCATCATCGGCCGAGCAGATCATGGCCGGTCGCGTGACGTCGGGACAGCGCTCCGCCCTCAGTCCGGCAGCACCGGCGGAGACGGTCGTGACCGCGGCGATCGCCAGGGCGACGCCCGTCGACGCCAGCATGGAGCGAAGGCTTGTTCTCATGGCTCTCTCCTCGTCGGATCCGGGTGCGAGCCTGCGTGCGCAAGGCGCCTTTTACAGGGCACCGGCAGAGAAAATGTCGCCACGCGCCCGGATTCATGACGCCGGGCAGGAAAAAACGTTCCACGCGGTGATGCCCTGCCGGTCGCGGCCAGGCTGCTCCGGAAACCGGTGCAGCGCCGGCGCGGCGAAAACGGGCATCGATCACTCCGCGGTGGCGCGCTCCTTGTCCGCCAGCACGTCTTCCTTGTGGCAGCGGCGCAGGATCGACCGGATGATCGGGTACTCGAAGGCGAGCATGAGGATCTTCGCGACGTCGGCGGCGGTGAACGTCGCCGGTTTGCCGGCGTTGCTGTCGGCGAAGACCTGAGCCTCGCGCCGCGCCATCTCGGCTTCCATCCGGGCCACGCTCGCGGGCGTGAGCAGGTTCGCGATCTCGGGCATCTTGCTGCGGAACAGGGCGGCGAGGCTGTCGGAGGTCTCCGACGGCAGGAGCACCAGCTTCTGCTTTGCCGTCCACTCGGCTTCCGTCCGGTTCAGGACCGCGATCAGGCGGCGTCGCTCCTCGCTGTCGAGGGTGACGCCATGGGCGTCGAGCATGGTGCCGAGCGCGGTGTTGAGGGCCATGCCGTTGAGCGACAGGGAGGTATTGTCGCTGATGGCGGCCGCCTCCTCGGCGGTTCCGCTCCGGATACCCGCGGCGTCGAGGATTTCGCCCACATAGCCCTTGTAGTCGGCCGCCGAGAAGTAGAGGCCGTGCACCTTGTCCTTGCCGAGCAGCTTCCCCCAGTCCTCCAGATCCCGCAGCATGTTGAGCGGCTGGATGTTCTTGGTGGTGTCCACCAGCGGCCCCTTGCTCTTCAGGCGCTGATTGAGCATGGATTCCGCATAGTCGGGAAAGTAGCGCATGGCATAGATGACGCGGATGTCCGCATCCGGAAATTCCTTGAAGTACCGGAGAAAGGTCTTCTTCTCAGTCTCGGGGCTGAGCGCGATCAGCTCGGAGCTGATCAGAACCGTCTCGGCACCGCTCGCCTTGACTTCCTCGAGGAGCCGCTCGCGGAACTGCGGAAACCGCCGGTTGTCGGCCTGGCCGGCTTTCCGCTCCAGCTTCTGGCGAACCGCATGCACGAGCAGATGCTGGGCAACCGAATTCGGGTTGAGACTGCCGGCGTTGCGGCGCGCGCCCGTTTCCGGATAGAGGATCTTGTCCTCCTGAAGCATCCGCTCGCGGTTGCCCTGGAAAAAGACCTGAGGCCGCTGGTGGCGGTCTTGTAGCAACCGGCATGCAGAATGATCTTCATCTATGTCTCCTCGATCGGACGAGGCCGGTTCCGCCGTGTCCCCGGGCGAAACGTCCGTCCCTCGGTGCAATCAACAATGTCGCCTGCCGGCTGCACCCCTGTCGCAGCCGGAGGATCACCGTTGCCCCGCCGCACGTCGTCCGCATGGTTGCGGCGGCGTCCCGCAACGGGGCAACGGCGCTGTCCCTGAACGGATGCGCAGCCCGTCGCCGCGCTCCTCAGTTCTTCCGTTCCGCCGCCACCTTGCGGGCGGCGCCGCCCTTTGCCGGCGGACGGGAGAACACCGAGCCACGATCGGGAATGGTCGGCGGGTTCCTGGAATCGAAGGTCGCCAGCTTGAAGCTCAGTTCCTCGGAGGAATACTGCTCCAGCGCGGCAATGGCCACGTCGTTGGCGCCGGCCTGGTTGAAGCTCTTGTAGAGCGAGGGACCGTCGTTGGTATCCTCCAGCATCGTGGTGTAGTCGGTGTTCACGATGTAGGCGGGCACGTTGTAGAGCGCCGTGTGCCACTTGAACCACAGGTCGTCGGCCGTGCGGGCCACGGACAGGGCCTTGTGGTAGTTCAGCACGTTGCGATGGAAGAACAGCGGATTGTAGAGCACGCCGTCCTTGCCGGTCGGCAGCCAGAAGACGCTGGGGTTTTCCTTCTGCGGCCGCGTCATCCAGCGGCGGTAGTTGAGGAAGCTGCCTTCGGAGCGGACCATGGTGTGGCCGCGATAGGCGATGATGCAGTTGTAGCGCCGGTAGTAATGCGCCAGCGTCGACAGCCAGTCGGCCGGATAGATGGTGTCGTCGTCGGCGGTGGCGATCAGCGCCTCGCCGGACATGTTTTCCGCCAGCACCGGCAGGAGCTTGCGGTAGGAGCCGATGTTCGGCGTGATCATCCAGCGGATGCGCGGATCGGAGTCCATCAGCGCCTGGCAGTCCGGCGGAATGTCGATGACGCCTTCGTCCAGCAGGAAGCGGTCGGGCGAAACGTAGACCCGCACCTCGAAGTTCGGATAATCCTGCGCCGCCAGGGAGGCGAGCGTCAGATGCAGCCGCGCCATCCGGTGGCTTATCGACGTCAGGCTGACGATGATCTTTTCCATGGTCAGGTGGTCCTATCAGCTCGTGAACGCAATCGATGTCAGAGATAAACCTCGGGCCGCATCGGCCAGGGAACGTTGATGACGTCCGGAACGTCGCCGAGACGCTGTCCGCCAAGGACAGGATGCCGGAGACGTGCGTCGATCGAGCCACGGAACAGCGACAGGTAACTCGGGATCTTGCGCACGACGCTGTTGGACAGGCTTGAGGGCGTGGCGTAGCAGAACAGCAGCGGCACATCGACATGGGTATGCACGTGGCGGCCGTAGGCCGACTTCATCCGTTCGCGGAACTCCACGTCGCCGCGTGAGCGCACCCGCGCAAAGCCGCCGATGGCGTCGAAGACGTCGCGGCGGAACATCGATGTCATCGTGCCGTCGCCGCGCAGCTCGAGCGTGTGCTCGAACTGCAGGCGGGCCAGCTTGTCGATCCGCAGATGCGCGGTCGTGCAGAGCTTGAGGATCGGGTCCGCGGCGAGCGCGGCGACCTGATACTCGATCCGCTGCGGATGCGAGTAGTCGTCGCCGTCCTGGATGGCGACGAACGCGCCGGTCGCGATTTCCAGCGCGCGGTTGCGGCACACGTAGGGGCCGGAGTTGCGCGGCATGATCGCGTATTTGATCCGCTGCGGGTCGAGGTCGACCATCGCCTTGATGTCTTCCGGCGGCACGAGGTCGCTGGCATCGTCGACGAGGATGATCTCGAGGTTCTCGTAGGTCTGGCGCAGGATCGAGCGGATCGACTGCTCGAGAAGGTCGAGCTCCGCGTTGTAGACCGTCAGCAGCACGGAGACCTTGCCGCTGTCGACGCTGCCCGCGGAAGGTCGGGCCCGGCGGACATGCCGGCGAAGAACTCCTGGATCGACGAGCCACCGAAGGGCACGTTGGAGACGCCGATGCCGGCCGACCAGTTGCGGAAGCCGATGCCGAGCGGTTCGAGGTCGCCGTGATAGCTCGCGGCGACGATCGCCTGGGCGTCGGTGCTGAGCGCACCGGCGCCGCCCTCGACGAGGCCGAAGTCCGCCAGCGGCGGGGCATCATCGAACAGGATCGACAGGATGATCCGCTCGCTCTCCTGGGCATAGGCGGGATAGCGGATGTCGCCCCGCTTCAGCTTCATCTGCGTGATTTCGTAGGTGTAGGTCCGGATCGCGAGGATCAGGTCGCGCACCTCGCGCCGCTCCAGGAAGTACATGTTCACGAAGCGGACGAACTCCTCCTTGCGGCCGTTGAGCAGCGCATCGAGGATGCGGGCCTTGAGGGGCGCGCGTTCGAGGAAGTAGGCGAGGTCATACTTGCCCGAGGACGTCGTGAACGGCTGCACGCCGCTGCCCAGCAGCGCGTCGCCGATCACCTCGGCGAGGCGCGCGTCGGAGAGCAGTTTGCCCTTGCCGGCACGGTCGATCATGTTCAGCAGCAGGATCAGGATCTGCGGCGAGCAGAAACGCTTGCAGACGTCGACGATGCGATGGATCGGGCGCGTCGCCTGGTCGGTGAGCGCCACCGCGGCACAGGCCGTCATGGTCGAGGACAGTTCCTCGGGCGACAGGCCGATCGCGATGATCTCGAACAGCGGAATGATCAGCTCGGGCTGGGCCTTGACGAAGGACGGGACGTGCGGGCCGATGAAGCGCGCGAATTCGTCGACGAGGCCGAGCACCTTGCAGGCGTCGATCAGGCCGATGATGCCGTCCTTGTTGAGCTTGTTGGTGAGATCGCTGCGGCCGATCAGTTCGAGGATCGCCTCGCGCGCCTCGTCGTCGCGGCCCTTGCGGGCCAGCGAGACGATGTTGGCGTAGAAGCTCGTCTCGTTGAGCACCGTGTCGGCCTTGCCGCGGAGCGCCGTGAGCGTGTTGAGTTCCTCCTCGCCGACCGACAGGCCGGCCTCGGCGATGAGGCCCGCCGCGCGCGCCGCGCCGCTCCAGCCCGACAGGGTGCTGGCGATGAAGCCCTTCTGCCGCTCGCTGACGAACACCGCCGCCGAGCGGAAATACGGCCGGGACGCCACCTCGTTGGCGAGCTCCCCGTCGGCATCGGCCGAGGGGCGCAGCACGAACGACTGACCGGTCGCGATCACGACGCCGCTGCGCGACCCGTAGCGCTCGACCGAGCGCAGGATGTCGTCGTAGCGCAGGCAGGCGCGGGCGGCGAGCGCCGCGAACTGTTCCTTCTCCTGGCCCTTCCGGGAGAAGGCGAATTCCTCGCGCTCCGGATCGTAGACGAGCGCCGTGGTCACCACCGAGCGGCAGCGCGACAGCACGAATTCGCGGAGGCACATTTCCACGTAATCGGGAGAATAGGTGAAGGCTTCGGTCAGGACGACGACCGGGACTTCGGCCGACGGCGCGACCTCGGCGAGAAGGGTCATCACGCCGGTCATGTCGTTGAGAGCCGGCGTCTTGACGCCTTCCTCGGCGGTCATCGCCACGAGACGGCTGCCGAGCGGCATGTCCGGCAGGCGCGCGGCGTCGCTGAAGTCGTGGACGACCACGATCCGCGGGTTGACGAACACCTCCGGCTCGGGGCGGATCGCATAGGTGACGATCTCGCCGGTCGGGCCGGGGACGCTGCCATCGGCGGGTGCGCGGGTGATCGCGGCCTTGATGCCTTCCACGTCGCCGCGGCGGGCGAGCGTGACGGCGTCATCGAGGACGCGGCCGACCATGCCGAGGGTGAAGCCGTTCACCGCGCGGTCGACGATGTCGATCCGTGTGAAGCGGAAGCCGGCCGGCGTGTGCATGGCGAGCTGGGGCAGGTAGCCCATCGCCTCGAGGCCGAAGCTGCGCGGCTCGCGGAAGAAAAGCAGGGCGTCGGTGTCCTTGCTCTCCTTCACCAGGGCCTTCACGGCGGCGTCCGCCGTCATGTCGGCCTTCATCCGGTCGGCAGCGCGCACGACGCGGCAGCCGCGCGCGGCGGCGTCGGCCAGCATCGCGGCGAAGCCGGGATCGGTCTCCTCGCACTCGACGACGAGCGTCAGGCGACCCGTGCGGGCGACATGATCCGCGTCTCGGGAAGCTGCTGCAGCACCGACCAGAGACTGGCGCGTTCGACCGCCTCGGAGATGTCGTTGATGCGGTCGAGCGGACGAACGGCGTCGATCAGCTGCCAGTAGACGCCGGGCACATGGGTGCTTTCGGCGCCGCGGCCGGGTCGATGTCGGTCCGACCCATCATCATGTGGAAGCGGGCGCGCAGCACGCGCGCGAAATCGCGGCTCGGCCGGATCTCGGTGCCGTCGAGGAACTCCTCGTAGTGGGTCCAGTCGGCCCGCAGCGCGAAGTCGAGGGCGAAGGCCCGGTCGAGCACGCCGCGCAGTCCGAGCCGGGTCGCCCGGCGGGCAACCAGATAGGCCTCGGCAACGCGGCCCGCGAGCACCAGGTCGTCGACGATGTTGGACGCGTCGATGAGGGCGCTGGTGTCGACCGCGACCGGCCGGTGCGGCGGCAGCAGCCCGCCGCCGGCAAGGCGCGCCGAGACGGCGTGCTTGCCTTCGCCGAGCATGAAGTCGGCGAGATTGAAGCCGAATCCGACCGGCACCTCGAAACCGGCGCGGGCCTCGCGGGCCAGCACGAGGCCGGAGGCAAACGCGGTCTGCACCGGCACGCCGTCGATGATGAGCTCGATTTCCGCCGGATCATCGGGGCTGGACAGGTCCACGGCCCAGCCTTCGATCGTGGCGGGGGCCACGAAGCGCCAGCTGCCGCTGAAGTCCGGATGCCCGGTCTCGCCCTCGGGGCGCACGGTGCCGCGCATCAGCTCGGTCAGGCGGCGCAGAACCCGGCCGTCGCTCGGCCGCACATACTCGCCGGGGACGCGGCCGGTCGATCCGCGCTGGCGCGGACCCGACTTGCGGGCGTCGTTCTTGCCCGGAAGATCGACCGGACGGCCATCGACCGTGAGCTTGATCTGCTCGGACGCGATCAGCGGAGTCTCGAGCGGCAGGCTGAGGTCGAGCGAGGTCGCGCCGGCGTCCGTCGCGATCGGCCATGTGCCGAGCGTCACGTCGCCATGGGTGGCGGCGATCGTCACCTCGGCCGGCAGCGGCGCGCCGCAGGTCATCACGACATGCAGGGTCTGGGGGTCGGACAGCTCGGCCTTGCCGCTCATGCCGTCGCGGACGGGATGCTCGCCGGTGTAGCGCAGCGGGGCGCCGTCCGGATAGGCGGCGAACTCGATCTCGGCGTCCATCCAGTCGGTCGTCGTGTGCGAGCGGATGTCGAACACGAAATGGCCGGGCGGTTCGGACGCGGGATTGGTCGAGGCGCGGTCGATCTCGATCCCGTCGACCATCAGGCTCAGTTCGACCGACCGGGTGGAATCGTCGCCGTAGAAGGCGGTGCCCTCGATACGGCCGTCCCGCGCGGGCTCGACCTTGCCCTGCAGGGTCGGCGCGGCAGAAGCGGGCAGCACCACGTCGGTCTCGCCGATCAGGACGGGCGTCTCGGCCCGCACGATCACGCGGAAATGGTGGCTCTGGTCGTCGAAGAAGGCGTGGGGCAGATGACGGAACAGGAATCCGGCCGGGCGCGGCTTGTCGACGTGGATGATGACGTTGGCCTCGGTCGAGGCGACCAGCGCGCCATCGATCTCGAGTTCGACGGTGTAGGGGCCGCGTTCGCCGGTCACCCAGCCCGCGACGCCGTCCTCGGAGGCACCGGCAAATTCGCCGTAGACCAGCTGGCGCGCGCCCTCGTTGAGCACGACCCGGTCGGTGTCCAGCAATGCCTGATCGAGCACCAGGCCGGTCTCGGCATCGACGATCGCGACTTCGAGCGGCTCGCCGGTCCAGTAGTCGATCGGAACGAAGGTGTTGAAGCCGATCTGGGTGTTCGGGAAATCGGAGGAATCGAGTTCCTTGCGCTGGATGTTGCAGGCGACCTTGGCAATCGCTTCGCCATCCACGGTGATGTTGAGAAAGATTTCCTTGGAGGGATCGTCGGTGTCGTATGCCCAGCCTGTAATGCGTTTGACGGTAAACGAAGAGATCTTGAAGCTGATATTGGACACCTGCACAACCTCCTGGCACCAATCAATACTGCGCCTTTACAAGGCGCAAAAGGCTCGCCCCCATGCACACGATGCCCTCGAACGCATGCAAGTCCGGGCGGACCTCACGAAAACTCATGTGCGGGAAGATCCCGCGCTGCTCGGGCTGGGCCCGAGAAATGGGTCCTGAAATTTCTGCCCGTACCTATGCCGTCCCCTCCCATGCCTGTCAATCGAGCATGGCGCGAGATCGGACGCGGGAAACCATTGTCCCGCGTCGACCGGGTTGAGTCACGTCCGTCCGGTTTCGCGACCGTGCTGCGGATCACGCGTTGCGGTTGTCGGGGCCGGCAACCTTCTGGAGAACCATGATTCCGATTCGTGTCCCGTAAAGCGACGGAATGGCAAGCCACGATGAGGTCGCTGCCCCTCGGCGAGGTGCAAGGGTCTCAAAGCAATTTATGCGCCATGACCGGTTCCCGGGCGATGCGTTTCGAGGGCCGGAGGGTCAGCAGGCGGGATGCGGCGACCCGGCGAAACACGCCGCCGGCCGTGATAGTGATCGGCGGTTGCGGGAGACCCGGCACGGGCCGCGCAGGCACGCCGGGAACATGAAGACAGGGAGACACGCGGCATGGGCGACCTGGTGGTGGCGGTCGACGTCGGGACGACCAGCGCGCGGGCCGGCGTGTTCGCAGCGGACGGGACCTGCCTTGCACGCGCCGAGCATCCGATCCGGCTGCATCGTCCTCGGGAGGGCGAGGCCGAACACGAGTCCGAGGACATCTGGCGGGCGGTCTGCGCCGGCGTGCGCGAGGCGCGGCGTCTTGCCGATGTCGCACCCGAACGGATCGCCGGCATCGCCTTCGATGCGACCTGCTCGCTGGTGCTGCGGGATCGGGACGGCGCGCCCGTCACCGTGTCGGTCACCGGGCAGGCGGCGTGCGACACGATCGTATGGCTCGACCATCGCGCCGTCGCCGAGGCCGCCGAATGCACCGCGACCGGGCACCGGGTACTCGACGCCATCGGCGGGGTGATGTCGCCCGAGATGCAGGTGCCCAAGCTGATGTGGCTGAAGCGGCATCTGCCGCACAGCTGGGCGCGGGCCGGCCTGATCTTCGACCTTGCCGACTTTCTTGCCTGGAAGGCCACGGGGTCGGAGGCCCGCTCGGTCTGCACCCTCGTGTGCAAGTGGACCTATCTTGCGCATGAGGCCGAGGGCTGGCAGCGCGACTTCCTCCGCGCCGTCGGTCTTGACGACCTGCTGCAGAAGGGTGGCCTGCCGGCGCATGCCAGCGCCGTCGCGGACGATCTCGGGCCGCTCTCGCCCGCCGCCGCCGAGGCGCTCGGTCTCACCACCCGGTGCCGCGTTGGCGCCGGGATGATCGATGCCCACGCCGGGGCGCTCGGCGTGATCGGCGCGCTGGCGCGCGGGGCGAGCGGCTCGACAGCCATGTGGCGCTGATTGCCGGCACCTCGACCTGCGTCATGGCGCTGTCGGACGGGCCCCGGCCGGTGCCGGGCGTCTGGGGGCCGTATCTCGGCGCCGTGCTGCCGGGCCTGTGGCTGGCGGAGGCGGGCCAGTCGGCAACCGGCGCGCTGCTCGACCACATCATTGCCTGGCACGGGGCCGGCGGCGTTCCCGAGGCGGACATGCACCGGCGAATCTGCACGCGGATCGACGAACTGAGGGCTGTGGAAGGACCGCACCTGGCCGGACGCCTGCATGTGCTCCCCGATTTCCATGGCAACCGCTCGCCGCTGGCCGATCCGCGGGCCGTCGGCGTCGTGAGCGGCCTGACGCTCGATGCCTCCTTCGACAGCCTGTGCCGGCTCTACTTCCGCACCTGCGTCGGCATCGCCCTTGGCATTCGGCATATCGTCGACGCGCTCGACGCCGGCGGTTTCCGGATCGACACGCTGCATGTCGCGGGCGGACATCTCAAGAATCCGCTGCTGATGGAGCTCTACGCCGATGCGGCCGGCTGCACGGTGGTGGCGTCCGCGGCGGAGGATGCGGTGCTGCTCGGCTCCGCGATGGTGGCGGCGACGGCGGCGGGGCTCCATCCGGATCTCGGCGCAGCGGCCACAGCCATGGACCAGGGCGGAGACACGCGCGCCCCCGATCCGGCCGCTGCGCAGCGGTTCGACGTCGACTATGGCATCTTTCTCGCCATGCACGCGCAGCGGCGCGAGATCGACGCGATGTCCGACTGATCCCGTTACCGTCGACTCGCCGGTGGACCTAGTCGGGGCGCGTGAGGGTCCGCCGCACCGCGTCGCGCCAGCCGGCGACCTTGCGCTGCCGGGTCTCGTGGTCCATCGCCGGCTCGAAGCACCGCTCGCGCTTCCAGGTCGCGGAAAAGCCGGCCTCGTCCGGCCAGATGCCGGCGCGCCGGCCGGCGAGCCAGGCGGCGCCAAGGGCGGTCGTCTCCAGGATTTCCGGCCGGTCCACCGGCGCATCGAGCAGGTCGGCGAGCCGCTGCATGGTCCAGTCGCTCGCGACCATGCCGCCGTCGACCCGCAGGATGGTCTCGGCCGAGGCCGACCAGTCCTTGTGCATGGCGTCGAGGAGGTCGGCGGTCTGGAAGCAGACGGCCTCCAGCGCGGCGCGGGCAAATTCCGACGGGCCGGTGTTGCGGGTGATGCCGAAGATCGCACCGCGCGCCTCCGCGTCCCAGTGCGGGGCGCCGAGCCCGGTGAAGGCCGGCACCAGATAGACGTCCTGTTCCGGATCGGCGGTGGCGGCCAGCTCGCCGCTGCGCGCCGCCTTGTCGATCACCTTGATGCCGTCGCGCAGCCACTGCACGGCCGCGCCGGCAATGAAGATCGAGCCTTCGAGCGCGTAGGTGGTCACCCCGTCGAGCCGGTAGGCGATGGTGGTGACGAGGCGGTTCCTGGACGGAACGAACTCGTTGCCGGTGTTGAGCACGGCAAAGCAGCCGGTGCCGTAGGTTGCCTTCATCATGCCGGGTGCAAAGCAGGCCTGACCGACGGTGGCGGCATGCTGGTCGCCGGCGACGCCGAGGATCGGGATCGCGGCGCCGAGGATTTCCGGGTCGAGCCGGCCGAAGTCGGCGGCGCAGTCCTTCACCTCGGGCAGCATGGCGCGCGGCACGCCGAACGCGGCGAGGAGATCGTCGTCCCAGGCGTTGCGGCGGATGTCGAACAGCAGGGTGCGGGCGGCATTGGTGGCGTCGGTGGCGTGAACGGCGCCGCCGGTCAGATTGAAGATCAGCCAGCTGTCGACGGTGCCGAAGGCGAGCTCTCCGGCCTCGGCCCGCGTCCGGGCGCCGGGCACATTGTCGAGGATCCAGGCGATCTTGGTGCCGGAGAAATAGGGATCGAGCAGCAGGCCGGTGCGCTCCGTCACCATCGGCTCGAGGCCCGTCTCCTTCAGCTCGGCGCACATCGCGGCAGTGCGCCGGTCCTGCCAGACGATGGCGGGGTGGACCGGATCGCCGGTGGCCCTGTCCCAGACCAGCGTCGTCTCGCGCTGGTTGGTGATGCCGATCGCGGCGATGTCCGCGGCGGTGATGCCGGCCGCCGCGATCGCCGCCTTCATGGTCTCGGTGGTGGTGCGGACGAGATCGGCCGGGTCATGCTCGACCCAGCCCGGATGGGGGTAGTGCTGGGTGAATTCCTGCTGTGCGCTGCCGACGATCTTCTGCGCGGCGTCGAACACGAGCGAGCGGGTCGACGTCGTGCCCTGGTCGATCGCGAGGATGTGGTCGGCCATCGGAATTCCCCCGGATGTCGGTCTGTCGTTGTTGCCGCGGCAGGGCGCGGGTGTGGAAAGGTCCGGGGCGTTGCCGCCCCGGACCCGTCATGGCGCTGCGGCGGCTCAGTTGGCCGCGTCGGCCCAGCTCTTCACCAGTTCGTCGTAGTTGACGGTGATCGGCTGTTCCTTCTCGTTCTCCACCTTCGGCTGCGGGGCGAGCGTGCCGTTGGCCTTGGCCTGCTCGACCCAGTATTCGAGGTCATGCTCCTCGTTCAGCTTCGGGCCGATGTCGCCCTGCACGCCGGCGCGCTCCAAACGGGCGAGCACCTTCTCCTGCTCGGCGCAGAGGCTGTCCATTGCCTCCTGCGCGGTCTTGGCGCCCGACGAGGCGTCGCCGATCGCCTGCCACCACAGCTGGGCCAGCTTCGGGTAGTCCGGCACGTTGGTGCCGGTCGGGGACCACTGCACGCGGGCCGGCGAGCGGTAGAACTCGATCAGGCCGCCGAGCTTCGGGGCGCGCTCGGTGAAGCTCTCGTGACGGATCGAGCTTTCCCGGATCAGGGTCAGGCCGACGTGGCTCTTCTTGACGTCGACGGTCTTGGACGTGACGAACTGGGCGTACAGCCAGGCGGCCTTGGCGCGGTCGTCGGGGGTCGACTTCAGCAGGGTCCAGGAGCCCACGTCCTGGTAGCCGAGCTTCATGCCTTCCTTCCAGTAGACGCCATGGGGCGAGGGGGCGAAGCGCCACTTCGGCGTGCCGTCGTCGTTCATGACCGGCAGGCCTTCCTTGACCATGTCGGCCGTGAAGGCGGTGTACATGAACATCTGCTGGGCGACATTGCCCTGGGCCGGCACAGGGCCGGATTCGGAGAAGGTCATGCCCTGGGCTTCCGGCGGGGCGAACTTGCCCATCCAGTCGAGATACTTCTGGATCGAGTAGACGGCCGCCGGGCCGTTGGTGTCGCCGCCGCGCGCCACGCAGGAGCCGACCGGCTGGCTCTTTTCGTTGACGCGGATGCCCCATTCGTCGACCGGAAGGCCGTTCGGCAGGCCCTTGTCGCCGTTGCCGGCCATCGACAGCCAGGCGTCGGTGAAGCGCCAGCCGAGCGACGGGTCCTTCTTGCCGTAGTCCATGTGGCCGAAGACCTTCTTGCCGTCGACTTCGCGGCCGGTGAAGAACTCGGCGATGTCCTCGTAGGCCGACCAGTTGACCGGCACGCCGAGGTCGTAGCCGTACTTGGCCTTGAAGTCGGCCTTGTTGGTCTCGTCGTTGAACCAGTCATACCGGAACCAGTAGAGGTTCGCGAACTGCTGGTCGGGCAGCTGGTAGAGGTCGCCGTCCGGGGCGGTGGTGAACTTCAGGCCGATGAAGTCGTCGAGGTCGAGGCCCGGATTGGTGACGTCCTTGCCGGCATTCGCCATCCAGTCGGTCAGGCTGCGCGCCTGCTGGTAGCGCCAGTGCGTGCCGATCAGGTCGGAATCGTTGACATAGGCGTCGTAGATGTTCTCGCCCGACTGCATCTGCGTCTGCAGCTTCTCGACGACGTCGCCCTCGCCGATCAGGTCGTGGGAGATCTTGATGCCGGTGATGGCGGTGAAGGCCGGGGCCAGCACCTTCGATTCATACTCGTGGGTGGCGATCGTCTCGGACACCACCTTGATGTCCATGCCGGCGAAGGGCTTGGCGGCATCGATGAACCACTGCATCTCCGCTTCCTGGTCGGCGCGGGGCAGGGCGGAAAGGTCGCCGATTTCCTTGTCGAGGAAGGCCTTGGCGGCCTCCATGTCGGCGAAGGCCGGTCCTGCGGCGAGCAGGATCACGGCGGTCGCGGCCGAGAGCATCAGGTTCCTGTGCATGTCGTCCTCCCATTGATGTCCGCCGCTGTTCGGCGCGGCCGGACCAGATTGCCGGCGTCCTTCGACGCCGTTCCCCAGAAAACTCTCAGACCAGCCTGAAGACGCCGACGGCGTAGACCAGCGAAAGAGCCAGAGCCCACCACAGGTTCGGGCCGACGAGCCCGAGCCAGAAAAGACAGATGAAGGCGCTGCCGAGCAGCGTGACGAACAGACGGTCGCCCCGCGTCGTCTCGAAGCGCAGGATGCCGACCCGGGGCCCTCCGCCCGGCGAGACATATTCCCACACGCCCATCGCCGCGATCAGCGCGAAGATGACGATGAAGAAGGTCGCGGTCGGCCAGGTCCAGGCCATCCAGGAAAAGTCCATCACGCGGCTCCTTGTCCGGAATGTTGCGATGCCCGGGCCATCCCCTCGTCCTTCGAGACGGCCGTGTGGGCCTCCTCAGGATGAGGGGATGGATCGAGGATGTAGTCAAAAAGGCACGGTGCCACGAAGACGAATTCTGGCCTCGCGGCATAGTGTTCTGGCAGTGGCTCCGAACCCTCATCCTGAGGAGGCCCGCAGGGCCGTCTCGAAGGACGAAGGGTCGGCCCCGGCGAATGCGATCGATTTACGAAGCCGG
>NZ_MCRJ01000031.1 GCF_001720135.1 Methylobrevis pamukkalensis | reverse complement strand
TCGCTGCCGTCCGACATGTCGTGGCCCAGCGCCCTTTCCGACCTGGATCTTTTCAGAAAGGGACCAGTCATGGCGTCCATATCCTTCAGCATCGAGAACGTTGTTCCCGAGTTCAGTTCCGACTATTCCACGAGCTTTTCTCGGCAATCGGATGAATTCGACCCGGTTGTTGTCGCGCTCGAGGATGGCGGCTTTGCCGTCGCCTACGAATGGCTCGATACGAACACTGGAAACGACTATTCGATCATCCTCGACATCTATAACCAGGATGGAACGATCCGAGCGGGCGGTGCGCTCTTCCCCGACACGTTCGTCGGCAACGCGATCACGGCCGACATCTCGATGACGCAGTTGTCCACCGGCGGGATCCTGGTCACCTGGACGGACACCGACGACCCCGGCATCCACCATGCGATCATCGATCCGACCGATGGCAGCACGATCGTTGCCGACACCAAGCTTCCCACTACCGATGGCAACGACTTCGTCGCCGATGTCTGGGCCCTGCCCGGCGGCGGCTGGGCGCTGGTCAAGCAGGACAATCTGAGTGCGGACGACCAGGATGCCGATCTCATCATCTACGATGCCAATGGCGCGTTCGTGCTGAGCCGTGCGCTCAATGGCAATTCCGGCTCCGATGAACAGGATCCCGCCGTCACGGTGCTGACCAACGGCAACATCGCCATCGCCTATGAAGTCGAGACGACCGACGGCACCGACACCTTCAGCATGGGCATCGAGATCGTCTCGCCGACCGGGACGGTTATCCTCGGACCGACGGTGTTCGACGACGTCGGCACGCAGAACCGTCATCCGGAAATCGTAGCCCTCGCCGACGGCGGCTTTGCAGTCGTCTACGAGGACAACGGCCCGGGGGGCGGGGCCTCCTCCATTGCCGTCTTCAATGCCGACGGCAGTGTGCGCGGGATCACGCGCTTCGATCTGGACAGCGTCGCTGACACTGACATATCGCTGACCCAGCTGCGCAATGGCCTGATCTACATCACATTCACGGATAATGTGGCAGGTACGGACATCCGTAGCGCGCTGGTCGATCCGCTCACGCTGCAGGTTCACTTCAGTCTCGGCTTGGTCGAAAATCAAGGGCTGGATCAGCGCGAATCGTCGGTGGCCGTATTCGGCAACGGCAGCATCGTCACCGCTTGGACTGATACCAATTCCGCGATCGAAGACGGAAACGTCGATCCGGACGACACCCATGTCAGCATCCAGATCGACCGGATCGTCCGGACCACGACCAGCGACGACACCGGGGAAAGCCTCACCGGCGACGGCCTGCGCGATGTGATGCTTGGCAACGGCGGCGACGACGAGCTGGACGGCCAGGGCGGCAACGATCTGCTCAATGGCGGCGATGACGACGACACGCTTCTCGGCCGCACCGGCAACGACGAACTCATCGGCGGGTCCGGCAACGATATCCTCGATGGCGGCGCCAACGTCGATACCATGACCGGCGGCACCGGCGACGACGACTATTTCATCGACAACGTCAACGACGTGGTCGTCGAACTCGCTGGCGAAGGCACCAACGACCGGATCTTCACGACCCGCAGCGTCACACTGGCCGCCGATCAGGACATCGAGGTGCTGGCGGTGACGAACATCGCCGGAACCTCCGCCATCAACCTGACGGGCAACGGCAAGGGGCAGACCCTGGAAGGCAACAACGGCACGAACACGCTCGACGGCAAGGGCGGCCCCGACACGATGATCGGCCACGACGGCGACGACACCTATTTCGTCAACCACGCCGGTGACAACGTGGTGGAGGCCGACGGTGAGGGCAACGACACGATCAACACCACCGTGACCTACTCGCTGGTCGGCCGCTTCGTCGAGACGCTGAACATCACCGCGGCCGGGCAGATCAATGCCACCGGCAACGGCAAGGCCAACACGATCAACGGCGGCATCGGCAACAACATCATCGATGGCGGGGTCGCCGCCGACACGATGGCCGGCAAGGGCGGCAACGACACCTATATCGTCGACAACATCGGCGACAACGTCATCGAGCTCGATGGCGAGGGTGACGACACCATCAACTCGTCGGTGAGCTACTCGCTGGTCGGACGCTTCGTCGAAACCCTGATCCTGACCGGCACCGGCAACAAGAACGCCACCGGCAACGGCAAGGCCAACACCCTGATCGGAAACAGCGGCAACAACGTCCTCGATGGCGGTGTGGCGGCCGACACGATGGAAGGCAAGGACGGCAACGACACCTATATCGTCGACAACATCGGTGACGTGGTGATCGAGGCCGACGGCGAGGGCAATGACACCATCAATTCGTCGGTGAGCTACTCGCTGGTCGGACGCTTCGTCGAAACCCTGGTCCTGACCGGGGGCGGCGCCAAGGACGGCACCGGCAATGGCAGGTCCAACACCCTCGTCGGCAACGCCGGTGTCAACGTCCTCGACGGAGGCGGGGCGGCTGATATCCTGGAAGGCAACGGCGGCAACGACACGTTCCGCTTCTCGTCCGCGCTCGGCATCAACAACATCGACACGATCTCGGACTTCAATGTTGCGGCCGACACGATCGAACTCGACGACGCGATCTTCTCGGCGATCGGCCTCGGTGCCCTCGCCGCAGGCCGCTTCGTCATCGGAGCGGCGGCCGGGGATGCCAACGACCGGATCATCTACAACGACGTGACGGGCGCGCTGATCTACGACAGCAACGGCAACGCGGCCGGCGGCGCAGTGCAGTTCGCCACCATTTCGACCGGGCTGG
Source organism: Methylobrevis pamukkalensis (assembly GCF_001720135.1). Lineage (GTDB taxonomy): Bacteria > Pseudomonadota > Alphaproteobacteria > Rhizobiales > Pleomorphomonadaceae > Methylobrevis > Methylobrevis pamukkalensis. The sequence continues at coordinate 31,420 of NZ_MCRJ01000031.1, read as the reverse complement.
CGATGACCAGCGCCGACTTCGTGGTCGCCTGACGCGTCCACGGGATCTTGGCCGGCCGCGGGACGCCCTGTCCCGCGCGGCGCGCTTTTGCGCCGGCAGGCGCTGGATGCCGCCGATCGCCCGCTCAGACCCGGAGGTGGCCGAGCACGATCTTGCGCATGTTCCGGATCGCGGCGGCGTAGTTGAAGCTCGGGAACATCACGTTGCGAAACAGCGAGCCGTCGAGGAAGGTCGAGATGAAGACCACCGTGTCCGCCGGCTTCACCGGGCGGAAGATGCCGTCGCGGATGCCGTCGCGGATCGCCTTGCCGAGCAGCGCCGCTTCCTTGTCGTAGAATTCCTGGATGGCGCGGTCGATCCGCGGCGTGCGGTTGTGGGTGCTGGCGTAGTCGAGGCTGATCTTGGCGAGCTTCTGCAGCGGCACATACTGGCGGATGTGCACCTCGATCCACAGACTGATGATTTCCTCCGGCGACGTCGCCTTGGCGGTGATCGCCTCGAAATGCTTGAAGGCATCCTCCACGGTCGTCTCGACCGCCTTCATGAACAGCGCTTCCTTGCTGCCGAAGTAATAGTAGATCAGCGAGGCGTTGAAGCCGGTGGCGTCCGCGATGTCCTTGATCGTGACCGTGGAATAGTTCTGCTGCGCGAACAGGTCGAGCGCCACGCGCTGGAGGATCTCCGCCGCACCGGCTGTCCCGTTGACGCCTGCCTCTGCCCGGCCACTCGTCTTCTCTCCCCCCGCTCCCGTTTCGGCGGAAACCGGGTCGGTGGCGATCGCCGCCGTCCGTGCCCGCCGCGGGCGCCTTGTCGTGGCCGTCATGTAGCGTCCTTAGCTGTTCGTCGAACCGGTCGTGCAGCGCTCTGCCCAGAGTAACCCGATCCACGACGCGTCAACCACCGGCCAACCTGGCACCTTTTGCGAAAATTCGCCTGTTCTCACACGGAAATATACCATGTCGTGGTCGAGCCGCCGTCGACCACCAGCATCTGGCCGGTGACATAGTCCGCCTCGGCGAGGTATCCCACCGCGCGGGCGACATCCTCCGGCCGTCCGGCCCGTTTCAGCGGGATCTTCAGCACCTCCTCGGCAAGCGCCGGCTCGCGCTGCTGCCAACCGCTGTCCGGATCGCGAATCGGTCCCGGGCTGACGCCGTTGACGCGCAGGCCGTGGCGCGCCCACTCCACCGCCATCTGCTGCGTCAGGCTGACCACCGCCGCCTTCGAGGGACCATAGCCGCCGGCACCCGGATAGCAGCGGTGCGCCGACGCGCCGGCGATGGAGACGACGAGGCCGGAGCCCTGCGGGATCATGTGCCGGGCTGCGGCCGTCGCGAGGAAGAAGAAGCCGCGGGTATTGATCGCGAACACCGTGTCCCAGTCGTCGGCCGAAAGATCGGTCAGGAGGCCGCGCGCGCTCGCCCCGGCGTTGCCGACCACGATGTCGAGCCGGCCGAAGGCGGCGACGGCCGCGTCCACCATGCCGTCGACCGAGGCCCGGTCGCCGAGATCGCAGGCGAACGCGCGCGCGCGTCCGCCCGAGGCCGTGATATCTTCGGCAACCGCCTCGGCGCCGGCAAGATCGCGGCCCGCGCCGACGATGATCGAGGCGCCCTTCCCCGCGAGTTCCCGGACGATCGCGCGGCCGATGCCCTTCGCGCCCCCGGTAACGAGGGCAACCTGGCCGTGGAGCGGGCCGGCGGGAGGGGGTGTCGTCGCGGTCATGACGGCGTGTCCTTGCTGTTGTCGCATGGCGGATCGGGGAGCGGCGGCCTCGGCTTGCCGGCGACGAGGCTCAGGCCGCAGACGTAGCCCCAGGTCATGTTCGGGCCGATTGTGGTGCCGGAGCCGACCGCGCGGGTGCCGAAGGGATTGGCCATCGCGAGGCCGGCGGCGTAGAGCCCGCCGATGCGGCGGCCATCGGCGCGCAGCACGGCCCCGTCCGCATCGGTGCGCGGGCCGCCCTTGGTGCCGAGAAACGAGCGGTTGAACGGCATCGCCGCATAGGGCGGCCGGCAGATCCGGTCCATCCGGCCGGGGTCGGTGCCGCCGGGCGCGAGCAGGTCCTGCTCTCGCTGGAACTCAAGGTCCTGCCCGGTCGCCGCGAAGGCGTTGAAGCGGGCGACGGTGTCCGCCAGCCCCTCGACCGGAACACTGATCCGGGCAGCAAGAGCCTCGATCGTCGCCGCCGTCACCACCCAGCCGGGCGCGCGGCGCAGAAAGCGGGCGATCACCGGCGAGCGCCGGAAGAAGCGGCTGTCGGTGACGAGGAAGGCCGGCAGGTGGCGGGGCAGTCCCGACGCCGGGTCGCGCGCGTCCAGCACCTCGCCGAGATTGAACAGATATTCGTTGGCAAACCGCCGGCCGTCGGGGCCGACGAGGATCGCGTTCGGCTCGCGGTGATGGAAGGTGGCAAAGCCGTGCGGCCGGCCGTCGTAGACAGCGGGGATCGCCGGGGCGATGTTGGCCTGGTCCATCCGCGCGAGCCGCGCGCCGACCGCCTCGGCCATGCGGTGGGCGTCGCCCGTGTTGGCATGCGGGCTGCCGACGAGATCGACCGGCCCGGGGAAATGCCGGGCAAGCCGTTCCGCGTCCCATTCGAAGCCGCCGGAGGCGAGCACGACACCGCGCCGCGCGCGGATCGTCGTCCGCGCGTCGCCGGTCTCGACCAGGGCGCCCGTCACATCGCCGGCCGCATCGGTCAGGAGACCGGTGGCCTTCGCGCCCAGCCTGAAGCGGCAGCCGTTCGCAAGGCATCCGGCGACGAGCCCGGCGATGAGCGCCGTGCCCTTGCCGCGTCTGCCGGTGACAAGCCGCCAGACGAGGCGGTGGGCATGCGCCAGCACCGCGCGGACGGGATGGTGGAACACGTCGGCGGCGCGCACCTCCTGATAGGTGAAGAGATGCGGCAGCGGCGGCCGGCGCAGGCGCCGCGCCAGCACGCCGGCCACCCGGCGCCGGAGCGGACGCGGCGAGACCATGCGGCCTGTCCGCCTGGCGCCCTCAAGGTGCAGCAGCGGATCGGCGTCGTCGCTGAGGGCAAAGCAAAGCGGGGTCGCGGCCTCCACGAAATCGAGCATCGCCGGCGCGGCCGCCACGAAGCGCTGCCACAGCGGATCCTCTTCCTCGGCCCAGCCCTCCGGCGCGGCGGCGCGGATATAGGCGAGCGCCTGCTCCGGGCTGTCGTCGATCCCGGCCTCCCGCGCGTGTCGATTGGCCGGCACCCAGATCCCGGCACCCGAAATCGCGGTCGTGCCACCGAGCACCTCGGTCTTTTCCGCGACGATCACGTCGAGCCCGCCGGCCGCGGCGGTGAGCGCTGCCACCAGTGCCGCGCCGCCGGAGCCGACCACCAGCACGTCGCAGGTTTCCTCCACGCTCACAGCGACGGCTGTCATCCGTACCTCACGAGAAGCCGATCACCGCATGCGGCTGGTAGGGCTCCTCCAGCGCGGCGATCTCGGCGGGCGAGAGAGTCACGTCCAGCGCGGCGACGGCCTGGTCGATCTGGGCAAGCTTGGTCGCGCCGATCACCGGGGCGGCCACCGGCGACTTCTGCAGCAGCCAGGCGAGTGCGACCTCGGCCGGCGGGGCGCCGCGCGCGGCCGATACTTCGATCAGCCGGTCGACGACGCGTTTGTCGGCCTCCTCGGTCTTGGCGTAGAGGTGGGTGGTGTAGGCGTCGTTGCCGGCGCGGGCGCTGTCCACTTCGGCGTTCCACGGGCGGGTCAGCCGGCCGCGCGCCAGCGGGCTCCACGGCACGACAGCGACGCCCTCGGCCTTGCACAGCCCCATCATCTCGCGCTCCTCCTCGCGGTAGAGGAGGTTCAGGTGGTTCTGCATGACGGTGAAGCGGGTCCAGCCGTGCAGATCGGCGGTGTAGAGCGCCTTGCACAGTTGCCAGGCGAACATCGACGAGGCGCCGAGATAGCGGGCCTTGCCGGCCTTCACCACGTCGTGCAGCGCCTCCAGCGTCTCCTCGATCGGCGTCTCGTAGTCCCAGCGGTGGATCATGTAGACGTCGACATGGTCGGTGCCGAGCCGCTTCAGGCTGGCGTCGATCTCGGTCATGATCGCCTTGCGCGACAGGCCGGCGCCGTTCGGCCCCGGCCGCATCCGGTTGTAGACCTTGGTGAGGATCACCACCTCGTCGCGCCGGGCAAAGTCCTTCAGCGCCCGGCCGAGCACCTCCTCGCTCGCCCCGCCGGAATAGGCGTTGGCGGTGTCGAAGAAGTTGATGCCCTGTTCGAGGGCATGGCGGATGAAGGGCCGTCCCGCCGCCTCGTTGAGCAGCCACTTGTGGCTGCCGCCGGGGCCTGCCGCATAGGTCATGCAGCCGAGGCAGAGGCGCGAGACGTCGAGGCCGGTCCGGCCGAGCTTCACGTAGTTCATCGCTGTGGTTCCTGCGCTTTGTCCCGAGCGGGTCCCGTGGACCGGCTCATGCGTCGGCGAGCTTGGCCCGCACATAGTCGGCGAGCTGCCAGACCGGCTTTTCCAGATGGCTGAGCCGACCGGGCCGCGCGTAGCGGGACTTTGCGCCCATCTGCTGCAGCGTGTTGACCTCGACATCCTCGCCCGCGATCACCGCGCCGTTGGCCTTGGTCTTCTCCATCAGCGCGTCGAAGCCCGGCATGTCGCGGGCCGACTTGCGGACGAGGTGATGGCGGATCCACCAGGTCTCGTCGGGCGAGATCGGCAGGATCGTCGTCCAGCGCACGGCATCCACGCTGGTGCCGATCAGGTTCATCGGGAACACGTGGTAGAGGCTGCCGACCCGCATCTCCGCGTCCGTGAAGCCATCGAAGATCGGCAGGCCGGATTTCAGCACGTGTTCGGTCGGAAGGTCGGCGCGGAGCGGGTGGCGCAGGGTGATCCAGCCCTGCTCCGGGTCGGTCATGTCCTCGCCCCAGCTCTCGCCGCCGGGGCTGTGCGGCTGCAGGGTCTTCGCGTGCGCGCCGATGTGGTGGTAGCACTCCATGAAGGTCTCGACCGCGATCTTCCAGTTGAACGGACAGCGGAATTCGGTCGAGTAGCCGACGATCAGGTCGTCCACCGGGATCTTGGCGAACTCGGCGACGAGGCCGGACAGGCGCGGCGCCAGCGGAGCGGCGTCCCCCGACAGGTTGATGTAGATCGTGCCAAGCACGATCTCGGACCGCACCTCCGGCAGCCGGCAGGTCTTCGGATTGAAGTCGGCCGCCTCCTGCATGTAGGGCGAGACCCTGAGCTGGCCGTCGAGGCCGTAGCCCCAGCGGTGGAACGGGCAGGAGAACAGCTTGGTGTTGCCCTTGCCCGACACCACCGGCGCCCAGCGGTGCAGGCAGACCCGCGACATCACCCGGATGCGGTCCTCGCCGCGCACCACCACCAGCGGTTCGCCCAGCAGGTCGAGCGTGAAATAGTCGCCGACCTCCGGCACCTGCGCGATATGGCCGACCGCGAGCCAGTCGGTCCGGAAGATCTTCTCCACCTCCAGATCGAAGAAGGCCTGCGAGGTGTAGGCCGCGGGCGGCAGCGTCTCGGCCTGCGCCAGCGACTGGCCGCCGCCGGCAAGAACCTCGTCCACCAGCCGGTCGAGATCATCGGGCAGTCTTGCGGCGGAATGCGCGTTGGTATCCATCAGTGGGGACCTCCGGAAAAGGGTGGGTGTCGGGGTCGCGCGACGCGCGGGAAGGGTCATCCGCCGGGGCGGGTCTCGGCACGGATCACGGCGGGCGGCTCGTCGCGGGCCGGGCCGCGGCCGGCATCGCCGCGCGCGAAATGGCGCTCGATCCGGGCCTGGACGATCGAGAGCAGCGTGGTCGCGACGAGGTACCAGAAACAGGCGACCAGCAGCAGCGGGATGGTCTGGAAGGTGCGCGAGTAGATCGTCTGCACCGAGTAGAGCAGGTCCGACAGCGCGACGATCGAGACGATCGACGTGCCCTTCAGCATGCCGATGGTCTGGTTGCCGGTCGGCGGCACGATGAAGCGCATCGCCTGCGGCAGGATGACCCGGCGCATCGCCTGCCGGCGCGGCATGCCGAGCGCGCGGGCGGCGTCCTTCTGCCCGCCATCGACGGAATCGATGCCGGCCCGCACGATCTCCGCCATGTAGGCGCCCTCGTTGAGGCCGAGGCCGAGGATCGCCGCGGTGTAGGGCGTGATCAGGTCGTTGAACGAGCCCTCGAACAGCGTCAGGTCGACGAGCGGAAGGCCGAGCCAGTAGCGGGGATAGAGAGCGGCCAGATTGTACCAGAAGATCAGTTGCACCAGCATCGGCGTGCCGCGGAAGAACCAGAGATAGGCCCCGGCCGCGCCCGAGATGATCGGACTCGACGACAGGCGCATCACCGCCAGCACGATGCCGAGCACCACGCCGATGATCATCGTGACCACCGTCAGCCACAGGGTCGTCAGGAAGCCGGACAGCACGATCGGGTCGAACAGGTAGCGGCCGACCACCGGCCACTGGAAATTCGGATTGGTTGCGACCGACGACAGCGCGAAGCCGGCGATCACCATCACCAGCGCCACCATCACCCAGCGCAGCGGGTGCTTCGGCGTGACGACGACGAGGTCGTCGCCCGTCTCTTCGGGATCGCGCCCGGCCCTGGCGGGAGAGTTGGCATCCATGATCGTCGCTCCGTCGGCAGCTTTCGGATGACCGGTCAGCCAGGACCGGTCCGAGGCAGGACAGGCGCCGCGGGGACATGGCCCCCGCGGCGCGGCGGCGTCAGCCGCGCGGCTTGGTCGTGGTCATGTTGATGCCGAACTCGTCGAGCGCGGCATGCGGCAGGCTCCACTTCTCGAAGATCATGTCGTAAGTGCCGTTGGCCTTGATCGCCTTCAGCGCACCGAGCAGCGCCTGCTGCAGCGGCTCGTTGTCCTTGGCGGTGACGATGCCGAGGTAGTTCTGGACTTCCAGCGGGTTGGAGATGGTGCCGACGTCGACCGGATTGTTCGCCTTGAGCTCCTCGACCGCCGAGGCCTCGCTGAGGGCGAAATCGATGCGGCCGGAGAAGAGCGCCAGCAGCACGCCCGAGGCGGTCGGGTACTGGCCGACCTCGATCGTCTCCTTGCCCTGGTCCACGCACCACTTGGCGAGGGCCTCCAGCTTGTCGACGAAGTCCGTGCCCGACTGGCCGGCGGTCTTGTGGCCGCAGAGCGACAGCGCGTCGCCGGCGGTGATCGTCGCGGTGGAGGTGAGGTAGTAGAAGGCGTTGCCGTAGTCGAGCGAGTGGTTGACGAAGGTCACCTGCTCCTCGCGGTCGGTGCGGTCGGTGATGCACTCCATGGCGAGATCGTAGCGGCCGCCGGCAACCCCGGGGATCAGGCCGGCAAAGTCGATCGACACCGCCTCGAGCTTGACGCCGAGCACCTGCGCCAGCGCGTTCCAGATGTCGACCTCGTAGCCGATCATGGTCTTGCCATCCTCCAGGAACCACTGGCACGGCGGATAGTGGGCGTCGGTGGCAAGGTTGAGCACGCCGGCGCTGCGGATCTTCTCGGGCAACAGCGCATGCAGTTCCGGCACGACGGCCTGTTCGGGGATGGGCATGTCGGGGGCGGCAACGGCCGGCGCGACGGAGGCGAGCGAGCAGAGGGTGGTCACGGCGAGACCGGCCGCAACGAAGACCCGGACGAATACATTCGCAGACATTGCAACGATCCTTCTCTTCGGAAAACCCGGCCCGTCCGTGCCGGCGGCACGCCGTCTGTCGCGGCGTAGGCGGATACGGAACCGCTGTCGACACTTTCGCAAATCACATGCCAATTTAATCGAACGATTAGTTAGGAACACGAAATGGCACGGGCTTCGCAAAGCGGAGGGCGACGTTCCATCCTGCTGGCCACCCGGGGGCGAAAGCGAAGCGATGACGATGACCGAGATCGAGACGACCCGCGCCGGGCAGACGGACACGCCGATGGTCCTTGCCCGGCAGGTGAAGAAGAGCTTTCACGGCAGCCTGGTGCTGAAGGGCGTGGACCTGACCGTGCACCGCGGCGAGGTGGTCTGCCTGATCGGCCCCTCGGGGTCGGGAAAGTCCACGTTCCTGCGCTGCATCAACAATCTGGAACAGATCGACGGCGGGCTGCTGACGGTCGACGGACAGCATGTCGCTACCGCCGCGAGGGCGACCGGCTGCATCCGCTGAAGGAAAAACAGGCGGCCGCGCAGCGTGCCGACATCGGCATGGTGTTCCAGAAGTTCAATCTTTTCGCGCACATGACCGCGCTGGAGAATGTGGTGGAGGCCCCGATCCACGTGCGCCGGGAGTCGCGGTCGGAGGCGACGGAACGGGCGGAATCCCTGCTTTCCCGGGTCGGCCTCGGCCACCGTCTCCATGCCTATCCGAGCCAACTGTCCGGCGGCCAGCAGCAGCGGGTGGCGATCGCGCGGGCGCTGGCCATGCGGCCCAAGCTGATGCTGTTCGACGAGCCGACCAGCGCGCTCGATCCGGAACTCGTCGGCGAAGTGCTTGATGTGATGAAGGATCTCGCCCGTGACGGCATGACCATGATCGTCGTCACCCACGAGATGGGCTTTGCCCGCGAGGTCGGCGACAAGGTCGCCTTCATGGATCAGGGCGCGGTGGTCGAGGCCAGCGCCCCGGCGACGATCTTTTCCGAGCCGCGCCATCCGCGCACGCGGGCGTTCCTGTCCAAGCTGCTCTGAAGACGCCGTCGGCGAGGGCGTCCGCGCCGATTTCGGCAGCAAGGGCGGGAGGCAAATGCACTGAATTCAGGCATGCATACACTTGGAGCAGGATTTATGATCAGCCTCGCACTAATTGAACGTTTGATGAAATTTCATGAGCCGCGTCTGTCACCCGGTCTGTCATCCGGCCCGGCGGCATGCGGGCGGCAGGAAAGGCGCGGCACATGACGAGTGGAAAACCTGTCCGCTGGGAGGAACGCTCCTTCGAGGAGATCGCCGCCGTGCGCGACGGCGGCATCGACCTCTGCATCCTGCCGATCGGCGCCACGGAGCAGCACGGACCGCATCTGCCGACCGGCGTTGACACGATGTCGGCCGAGGCGGTGGCGCTCGGCGTCTCCGCCCGCACCGGCATCCCGGTGCTGCCCGCCCTGCCCTACGGCTGCTCGCCGGGCCATTCCCGCAAGTGGCCGGGCACCCTCTCGCTGCGGCCCGAGACGCTGTCGAAGCTGGTGCTGGAGATTGCCGAATGGGTCGGCCATTCCGGCTTCACCCGCCTGCTGATCCTCAACGGCCACGTCACCAACTGGGCACCGCTGCGCTGCGCGCTGGAGAACATCCGCACCGATCTGCCGGCCATGCGGATCGGCCTGCGCTCGCTGTGGGAAATTTCCGCCGACGTGCGCGCCTGTTACGAATACGACGGCGGCACCAACTGGCACGCCAACGACGCCGAGACCTCGCTGATGCTGCATCTGCGGCCGGATCTCGTGCACATGGACCGCGCGGTCGACGAGCCCAACCGGGCGACCTGCTGCTTCTTCTCCTACACGGTCGACCGCGAGAGCCGGCACGGCGTCGTCGGCCTGCCGAGCCGCGGCTCGGCGGACTTCGGCGAAGCGATCCTGTCGCTCGCGGTGGCCAGCCTTGCCGACCAGCTGCAGGGCGCCCTGCGTGAGCGCACCCCGCTGGAAGACTGGGTGGATGCCCCGCCGCCTGCCCCTGCCCCGCCTCGCCCGAGTTTCACCTGCACATCTCCCGGAGACCAATCCTGATGGACGCGACCGCCCCCACCAGCCCCCTTCGCCAGACGCTTGCCGACGCCGGCGTCGACTATCTGATGGCGAGCTACGTCGACATGCACGGCGTCTCCAAGGCCAAGATGGTGCCGCTGCCGCATCTGGAGCACATGCTCGCCGGATCGGAGCTGTTCACCGGCGCCGCCCTCGACGGCGTGCCTCAGAGCGTCCACGACGAGGAGGTGTCCGCCCGGCCTGACCCGGCGTCCTGCACGGTGCTGCCGTGGAACGACAAGGTCGCCTGGTTCGCCAGCGACCTGCATCTCTCCGGCAAGCCGTTCGAGGCCTGCAGCCGCAACATCCTGAAGCGGCAGACGGCGAAGGCCGCCGGTCTCGGCTATCGCTTCAATCTCGGCATGGAGGCCGAATTCTACGTGCTCGACCGGGCGCCCGGCCATGCGCCGGTGTCGGAACGGCCGCTGCTGAAGCCCTGCTACGACGGGCAGAGCGTGCTCGACAACATGGGCTGGCTCGGCGAACTGGTCGGCGCCATGAACGGCCTCGGCTGGGACGTCTATTCCTTCGATCAGGAGGACGGCCTCGGCCAGTTCGAGATCGACTTTGCCTATGCCGACGCCGTGACCATCGCCGACCGCTTCGTCTTCCTGCGGATGATGGCCAACAAGATGGTCGAGAAGCACGGCCTGTTCGCATCGTTCATGCCCAAGCCCTATGCCGACCGCACCGGCAGCGGCGCGCATTTCAACATGTCGCTCGCCGATCTAGGAACTGGCGTGAACGCCTTTGCCGACAAGGCCGATCCGCGCGGCTGCGGCCTGTCCGAGCTCGGCTACAAGTTTGTCGCCGGCGTCGTCCGCCACCTGCCGGCGATCTGCGCGGTCGTGGCGCCGACGGTCAACAGCTACAAGCGCCTCGTCAAGCAGGGCTCCATGTCCGGCTTCACCTGGGCGCCGATCTTCTGCTGCTACGGCAACAACAACCGCACCAACGCCGTGCGCATTCCGCTCGGCGGCGGCCGCATCGAACTGCGCCCGGCGGACAGTTCCTGCAACCCCTATCTCGGCGCGGCGATGGTGCTGGCGGCGGGCCTCGAGGGCATTGCGGAGGATCTCGATCCCGGCGCGCCGAACACCGGCAACATGTACGAGGTGACCGCCGAGGAACTGGCCGCCCGCGGCATCCGCGAATTGCCGCGCACGCTCGGCGAGGCGATCGACGCCTTTGCCGCCGATCCGCTGTCGCGTCAGGTGATGGGCGACGGCATGGCCGATGCCTGGATCGCCTACAAGCGCGAGGAGTGGATGTCCTACATGGCCCACGTCTCCGAATGGGAGACGAAGCGCTACCTCAAGTTCTTCTGAAAACGCAGACGGGCCGCCCGGCAGGACGGCCCGTTGCCCTCGCGGCCGGACGCGGCCGCCGGGACATCCCCCGGCCGGCGCAGGCGTCAGGCCAGTTCCATCTCGACGATGGCGCCCTGCTGCAGCCAGCATTCGGCGCGACGAGCTTCATCTTCAGATGACCTTCCACGATCTCGCCGATGTAGGAGATCTTGAGCGGCTCCTCGGCCGTGTCGTCGCCGTAGACGACGCAGAGCTGCTGGCGCGGCCCGTAGAAGCACACGGCGCCGGCGGAATGGCCGGTGGCCTCGCGGCGCATGCGGCCGACGTCCTGCGTCAGGTACATGTTCTCCCACGGCGCGATGAAGGGCGTGACGAAGAACACCATGTCGCCGATCAGCTTGCCGTGCTGCAGGGTGGATTTCACCGGCAGCTTCTCGCGGAACAGCGCCGCGATGTTCGGAACCTTGTCCTCCCAGACCTCGAACTGGCAGGCCTCTTCCCCGTCCACTTTGAGACGAACGCGCATCTTCGGAACTCCTTGGCAATCGATGGATCAGGGATAGCGGCGGTCGACGCGCTTGAAGGCGTTGCCGAGGCCCCAGGGGAAAACGGCGTCGACCCACATGTGCACGCGGTTGGCGTAGGTGAGGCAGGCCGAGGACAGCGCCTTCAACTCGTCCAGCGTGCCGCATTCCTGGGCGGCGGCGACGTATTTGTGGATCATCGCCGCGGCATGCGGCAGGCCCACGAAGTCGAAGAAGTCGGCCTTGTAGCCGATGATCTCGGAGATCACGTGCTTCAGCGTGCCGAGGTCGGCGTCGGGCTTCTCGCAGACCTGGATGATGCCCCAGAGCATCTCGTCGGCCAGCGTGCGCGCCTCGCCCTCGGCGAAGACGAGCGTGCTGAAATACTGGCCGCGCGAGCCGGTGCCGCGCGGCACGATGCCCTGACCGATGTCCTTCACCTCGTCCGGACAGGTCAGCCAGATCTTCTCGCGCTCGGCGTCGAGCTCATCGATCACCTCTTTCACATTCATCACACGGTCCTTTCCGTCGCGGCCGGATGCGAACGCATCCCGGTGATCCGCGCAAATGACTGTTCGCCTCCGACTGGCGGATGCGTGCTGAATCGCCACCCTCTATTGCGGGAGGAACAAGCAATGTTGTAGTCACTAAGGATGTTAAGGTCAATCAATTGTATAGATATATTTGGATATGGAAGTATTGTACTTCTGTATACATCTAATTATTGCCGATAGTGCGACCATGAATTCCATCTTCCGCTCATTGCTCGCCCCTTTCACCCAAACTCTCCACCGTCTTTGCCGGCCTGACCCGGCAATCCACGGGCCTCTCCACGCGCACATCTCCATCGAATCTGGTCAGGTTGCCGTCCGGATGCCGCGCCGCCATTGGGTCGCCGGGTCAAGCCCGGCGAAGACGGTGGAGTGGCTGAGATTTCACGCAGCGCCCGCCGCCCGGCCCGGACAGCCGCGCATTTCATTGACCCAGACAGCACCAGAGCGCCCGTCATTGCATGCCGGCGAACTTGGCATGCCGGAGACCTCCCTGCCCGGTCGGCACGGGAGTTGCTTGCCAGATTCCGGGCGCACACGCGCCGCCGCGGCCAGTCCCGCGGCAGACGGATCAGAGGAAGGAGCCTGTCGATGCGGAACATGCTGTCGGCCTTCATCGCCCGCCTTGCCGGCTATGCCGATCTCCTGAACACGCCGCTGCGCGAAGAGGACCGCCTCGCCGTTGCCGACGCGCCCGCGACGCCTCGTCCCGCAGCGAGACCGAGGTGCCGCCCGAGGTGTGGATGCGCTGCTGGTGGCTCGGTGTCTGAAGCGCCAGACACGGCCGATAGATGCCCGTGCCCGGCCGGCCGATAACCCCGCGATCGTGACCGGCATCACCCCGGTTTCACCGCCGCGCCCGCCACACTGCCATCCCGGTCCTCCGGCTGGAAATCCGGACCAGCGACCGGCCACTGCCCGGCGACCAGCTTGCCCGGCGTGCGCCGCCGTGCCCGAAGGGAGGAGTCGAGGCCCGAACCCGTCCGGAGCGGGCGTTTCGCAGATTGCGGCCTGCCATCCGCCGCTGAACGAAGACCGGCACCATACGACCACCGACACTCCGCCGGCCGAACGCGCCGCCGTCGTCCTTGACAATCCGGTCTTGCTCGATCAGTCCGATCCTGCGGCGGGCCTCGCCGGGCTGCTCGTCTTCATGCGGCGCGCAGCGGGGGGCCGCGCGCCTTGACGCAGCGATCGAACGGGCGCACCAGCACGGTGACACCCCTCAGGCATCCGGGCAGGCATGATCCGTTTCATCCATTCGAGCGACCTGCATCTCGGCAAGCGCTTCGGCAATGTCTCCGGCGACCTGCCGAGCCGCCTGCGCGAAGCCCGGCACGCGGTGATCGGCAAGCTGGCGGCGCACGCCCGGGCCGAGGGCGCGAGCACGATCCTGCTCGCCGGCGACACCTTCGACACCGAGACGCCGGCCCCCGACGTCCGGCGGCAGGCGCTCGCCGAGATGCGGGCGCATGCGCCGATCCGCTGGGTGATCCTGCCCGGCAACCACGATTCGCTGCAGGCAACGCAGCTCTGGGCGAGCCTGCGGGCGGAGGCGCCGGACAATGTCCTGCTGGCGGTGGAGCCGCGGCCGATCGACCTTGCCCCCGGCGTGGTGCTGCTGCCGGCCCCCTGCACGACGCGGCGGCCCGGCCGGGACCTGACCGACTGGATGGACGCCGCGCCGACGCCGGACGGCACCCTGCGCCTCGGCCTTGCCCATGGCGCGATCCAGAGCTTTTCTGAAGAAGCCGCCGCTTCCGACGTGATCGCGCCGGACCGGGCGCGGCGCGCGCGGCTCGACTATCTGGCACTCGGCGACTGGCACGGCGCCGTCGAGGTCGACCCGCGCACCCGCTACAGCGGCAGCCCGGAGCCGGACCGGTTCAAGCACGACCGCCCCGGCATGGCGCTGCTGGTAAGCCTCGATGGCCCGTCGGCCCCGCCCGCGGTCACGCCCTTCGAGACGGCGACCTTCGCCTGGCGCACGCTCGAGCTGCACCTCCTGCGCGGCGACGATCCCGTCCCGGCGCTGGACGCGTTGCTGCCCGGTGAACGGCAGCGGCGCAACGCGCTGGTGCGCGTGCTGGCCACCGGGCGCAGCGGCCTTGCCGAGCGCGCGGCGCTGGCGCAGGCGATCGAGAGCGCCGCGCCGGATTTCGCGCTGCTCGACCTCGACGAGGACGGCCTTGCGGTGGAGTGCGACGTAGATGACCTCGACCGGATCGACCGGGCCGGGGCGCTGCGGGAAGCGGCCAACGCGCTCCTGGCCGAGGCCGGCGACGAGACCCGGCCGGCGGCCGAACGCGAGATTGCCCGGGCGGCGCTGGCGCGGCTCTATTTCCACGCGCAGGCGGTGTCGGCATGAAGATCTCGGCGCTCCGGCTTCACAATGTCAAGCGCTTCGCCGGCCGCGGCGTCGCCATCGAGGGCATCGGCGACGGCGTCAACGTCTTGTGCGCGGTCAACGAATTCGGCAAGTCGACCAGTTTCGAGGCGCTGCACGCGCTGTTCTTCCAGCCCTATTCCGGCACGCCGAACGACGTGCGCAACCTGCGGCCCTACAGCGGCGGCAGCCCGCTGGTGGAGGCCGACATCGCCACCGACACCGGGCGCTTCCGGATCACCAAGCAGTATTACGGCGGCAAGTTCGCCCGCGTCACCGATCTTGCCAGCGGACGGCTGGTGGCGCAGGCCGACGAGGCGGAGAATTTCATCGCCGGCCTGATCAAGGGCGGCACGTCGGGGCCGGCCGGCCTGCTCTGGGTGCGCCAGGGCATCACCGGCATCGAGAAGCGCAGCCGCTCCGAAGAGGACAGCGAGAAGCAGGTGCGCGCCAGCCTGCTGGAATCCGTGCAGGGCGAGGTCGAGGCCGTCACCGGCGGGCGGCGCATGGCCGAGATCATGGCCGCGGCCGAAGAGGCGCTGTCCGAACTCGTGACCGCCGGCGGCCGTGCGAAGACCGGCGGGCGCTATGCCGCCGCCATCGCCGAACGCGACCGGCTCGCCGCGGAGGAAGCCAGGCTGTCCGCGGACGCACCGCCCTGCGCGTCGCGCTGGACGAGCGGGCCAGGGCGGTGAAGCGCCTCGCCGAGATCGACGACGCCGAGGACCGGCAGGCGCGCAAGTCGGCGGTCGAGACCGCCCAGGCGGCCTTCGATGCCGCACGCGCCCGGGGCGAGACGCTGAAGACGGCGGAGGCGGAACTGCGCCTCGCCCGCGACCGTCGCACCGCCGCCGATCAGGCGCTGAAACAGTACCGCGCGGCCCTTGTCCGGGCCCGCGAGCTGCAGGACGGCCTGCGGGCGGCCGAACGGCAGCGCGAAGATGCCATCGGCCGCCGCCGGGATGCGGCGGGTGCGATCGAGGCGGCCCGCCTTGAGGCCGAGGTTGCGGAGGCCGGCGAGCAGGAGTTGCGCGAGCGGCTTGCCCGCCTCGAGGCCGCCGAGCGCGCCCGCGCCGCCTCCGCGCGCCTCGCCGATCTGAAAACCCGGCTGGCGGCGGCCGAGGCCGTCCGCGCCGCGATCGAGGCGGGCGAAGCGGAATTGCCGCGGGTGAAGCTGCCCCCGGGCGCCATCGACCTGTTGCAGGCGACCGAGATCGACATCGCCAAGCTGAAGGCAGTCGACGAGGCCGCCCGCGCGACGGTGACGGTCGACTACGAGGCCGGGGCCAGCGGCCGGGTGACGCTGAACGGCACGCCGCTGGGTGACGGCGAAGAACGCCGCTACGACGGGCAGGCGCGGATCGCCCTGCCCGGCATCGGTACGCTCACGCTGCGCTCGAACCAGCCGGCGCAAAGCGACAACCGGCTGGAGAAGGCCGAGGAGAAGCGACGCCAGTTGCTGGCGTCGATGGGCGTCGCCGATCTTGTCGCCGCCAGGGCAGCGCAGGTGCGCGCCCAGCAGATCGAGGCCGAACTGCGCGAGCGGCACGCCCAGCTGCTGCAACTGGCGCCCGCCGGACTGGCGAAGCTGCGCGAGGAGGTCGAAGCCAGCGCGGCGATCGATGTGGCATTGCTTGAGCTGAAGGAGGACCCGGGCGCGACCCGTGCCGCCCTCGCCGACGCCGAAGCCCGGCGCAAGGCGGCGCGGCAGGCGGTGCGCGAGGTGGAGCCGCTGCAGGCCAGTGCCGGCGACGCCTTCGTCGCGGCCGAAACGGCGCTGGCCGGGCTGAAGGCCGATCTCGTGCAGGTCGACGCGCTGCTCGGCCCCGAGAACGTGCGTACCGACCGTGAATCTGCGCTGGCTGCGGCCTTCGCCGACCTTGACGTGGCCTTCGCCGGAGCCGAAGCGCAGGCGGCGCGGCTGCGGGCCGCGGCGGGCGATCTGGAGTCCGCTGAAGCGGCGCTGAAGCGCGCCCGCTCGGTTGCGGATGCCGCCGAGAAGGAGGCCGGCGCCCTGCGCGAGACCATCGCCGGTCTCAATGCCGCGATCCGGGCGAAATCGGACGAGGCGGTCGAGGAACTGTGGCGGGAAACCGCGACGCGCTCAGCACTGCCCAGCGGCGTGTGGAGGCCTTCGCGATGGAGGCGGCCGTCCTGAAGCAGCTGACGAGCGCGCTGGAAACCGCCCGATCGGAGGCGCGCGACCTCTATCTCAAGCCGGTGATGGCCGAACTCCGGCCGCTGCTCGGGCTGCTGTTCGACGACGTGGCGATCACCTTCGACGAAAAGACGCTGCTGCCGCAGACGATCCTGCGCAACGGCCAGGAAGAGGACGTCGAGCGGCTCAGCGGCGGCATGCGCGAGCAGCTTTCGGTGCTGACCCGGCTCGCCTTCGCCCGGCTGCTGGCCAGGGACGGCCGGCCGGCGCCGGTGATCCTCGACGACGCGCTGGTCTATTCCGACGACGACCGCATCGAGAAGATGTTCGACGCCCTGCACCGGCAGGCGAAGGACCAGCAGATCATCGTCTTCTCCTGCCGCCAGCGCGCCTTCCAGAAGCTCGGCGGCCATGCGCTGCAGATGACCGACTGGCGTCCGTCGGATCCGACCTGACCGTAGACGGACGGCCTCCGGGACCGAAAGCGCGATCCCGGAGGCCATCCTCATGCGTGAATCCCGGTCAGATGGCGATGCCGCCGGAAATGTTGAGGGCCTCGCCGGTGATGTAGCCTGCCGACGGACCGGCGAGGAAGGAGACGGTGTCGGCCACCTCCTCGAGGGTCGCGATCCGGCGGATCGGATGCATGTCGAGGATGGCGTCCCGGTTCGGCAACTCGCCCGCGACATCGGCCGCCATGTCGGTCGGCATGATGCCGGGCTGGACGACGTTGACCGTGATGTTGCGCGGACCGAGATCGCGCGCGATGCCCTTGGCATAGCCGGCGAGCGCCCACTTGGTGCCGGCATAGTCGGCAACGCCCGCGAAGGGCACCACGGAGCCGAGCCGCGAGCCGATGAAGATGATCCGTCCGCCATCCGCGAGCTTCGGCGCCGCCGCGCGCGTGATCGCGATCGTGCCGAGAACATTGACCTGCCACTGCCGATTGTAGCGGTCGCCATCGAGCGCCGGATCGTCCACCAGCTGTCCCTGGATCGCGATGCCGGCATTGTTGACGAGAATGTCGAGCCGGCCGAATTCGGCCATCACCGTGTCGACAAGCGGCCCGGCAACGGCAAGATCGGACTGGTCGGCCCGGACGGCGAGCGCGCGCACGCCCTTTGCCTTCAGCCGTGCCACCACGGCCTCGGCCTTGTCCACGGACGCCGCATAGCTGATGGCGACATCGGCGCCCTGATCGGCCAGGGCTTCGGCAATCGCCACGCCGAGGCCACGCGATCCGCCGGTCACGAGGGCAACCTTGCCCTTGAGGAGATTTGACATGACAGTCCCTTGATACCTGTTCGAGGCCCCAACGGGCGATGCCGCGTCGGGATAGCGTAACGACTGTTACGATAACGATCAGTATGAAAACTGGACGTGGCCTGTCAAGCGGTTTAATAATGGTCGTTATGAAATACGGTGAGACAATCTGATGGGACGTCATCGCGAGTTCGATGTGGACAAGGCGCTCGACGCCGCGCTGTGCGTGTTCTGGCGCAACGGCTACGAGGGCGCGTCCTACGCCGACCTGACCGCGGCGACGGGCGTGGAACGCCCTGCGCTCTACTCCGCCTTCGGCAACAAGGAGGCGCTGTTCCGGCGCGCCCTTGCCCGCTACTACGATCGCTATCTCGACTATTTCCCGGCGTCCCTCGCCCTGCCGACCTCGCGCGAGGTTGTCGCGCATCTGTTCAGCCATGCGGCCGACCTCAACACCCGCTACCCGACCCACACCGGGTGTTTCCTCATCAACGGCGCTCTGGCGGGATCGGAAGACTCCGACGCGGTGCGGGAGATGCTGATCGACATGCGCGCCGCCAGCGCGGCGCAGCTGCGCGAACGGCTGGAACGGGCAAAGGCGGAGGGCGACCTGCCGGCAACGGCCAGTTCCGAGGCCCTCACCGCCTACGTCATGGCCGTCCTCCACGGCATGGCCGTGCTGGCCAAGGCCGGATCTCCCCGCGAAACGCTGGAGGCCGTTGCCGCGCAGGCGCTGGCAAGCTGGCCGGAGGGCAAGTCCGGATCATCGGGCACGTAACGCTCTTCCCACCGACCTTCTCGAATGGCTCGGGCCAGACACGCGGCCAGCAGACGGGCGGCCTGCCGCCAAAGCTGGTATGAAGCGCAAACCCTTCGATTCTTGCACAGGCCGCCTTGACCCGTTCCCCCCTGCACATCCTGAAGACCGTCTACGGTTACGATGCCTTTCGCGGTCCGCAGGCGGCGATCGTCGACCATGTGATGGCCGGCAACAACGCCTTCGTGCTGATGCCGACGGGGGGCGGCAAGTCGCTGTGCTACCAGATCCCCGCCATCGCAAGGCCGGGCATGGGGCTGGTGGTCTCGCCGCTGATCGCGCTGATGGCCGACCAGGTGGCGGCGCTGCGGCAGGCGGGCGTGAAGGCCGCCGCCCTCAATTCCGACCTGCAGGGCGACGACCGGCGCGCGCTCTGGCGCGACATCACGGCCGGTGATCTCGACCTGCTCTATGTGGCGCCGGAAACGCTGATCCGGTCCGACATCATGGACCTGCTGCGCCGCACCCGTCTGTCGCTGATCGCCATCGACGAGGCCCACTGCCTGTCGCAGTGGGGCCATGACTTCCGCCCGTCCTATCGCCAGCTCGACGGGCTGATCTCCCAGTTCCCGGATGTGCCGCGCATGGCGCTGACGGCGACGGCCGACGAGCCGACGCGCGCCGAGATCCTGTCGCATCTCCATATCGCCGAGAGCGACGCCTTCGTCGCCGGCTTCGACCGCCCCAACATCCACTATGCCATCGCGGAGAAGGACAATCCGCGGGCGCAGCTCAAGCGCTTCCTGAAGACGCACGAGGGCGAGAGCGGCATCGTCTACTGCCTGTCGAAGCGCAAGACGGAAGAGACGGCCGCCTGGCTCTGCGATCAGGGCTGGACCGCCCTGACCTACCACGGCGGCATGGACAAGGCGGCGCGCGAAATCAACCAGACGCGTTTCCAGCACGAGGAAGGCGTGGTGATGGTGGCCACCATCGCCTTCGGCATGGGCATCGACAAGCCGAACGTGCGCTTCGTCGCCCATGTCGATCTGCCGGGCAGCATCGAGGCCTACTATCAGGAAACCGGCCGCGCCGGGCGCGACGGCCTGCCGTCCGACGCCTGATGCTCTACGGCCACGACGACATCGCCCTGCGCAGCCGATTCATCGACGAGTCGGACGCGCCCGAGCAGCGCAAGCGCATGGAGCGCCAGAAGCTCGACGCGCTGCTGGGCCTTGCCGAAACCGCGCGCTGCCGCCGCCAGGTGCTCCTGTCCTATTTCGGCGACCACTCCGAGCCCTGCGGCAACTGCGACACCTGCGCCGAACCGCCGAAACTGTTCGATGGCACGGTCGCGGCGCTGAAGGCGCTCTCCTGCATCTACCGCACCGGCGAACGCTTCGGCCAGGCCTATATCGTCGAGGTGCTGCTCGGCGGATCGGACCCGCGCATCGCCCAGTTCGGCCACGACCAGATCTCCACCTTCGGCATCGGCAAGGAATTCGACGCCCGGACATGGCGGGCGATCCTGCGCCAGATGATCGCGCTGCGCCTCGTCAACGTCGACCTTGCGGCCACGGCGGCCTGTCGATCTCGGAGGCCGGCCGCCAGTTCCTGCGCGACAAGCCGGAGCTGATGCTGCGCGAGCCGACCCGCGCCATAACGGGTCGGAACGGGGCCGGCCGCGACAGGGCCGCCCGCGCCCAGGCCTCGGCCGCCCTGCCCGAGGCCGATCAGGGCCTGTTCCAGGCGCTGCGCGACAAGCGCACCGAACTGGCCCGGGCGCAGAACGTGCCGCCTTATGTGATCTTCCACGACAGGACGCTGATCGAGCTCGCCGCCGCCCGGCCCGGCTCGCGCGCGCAGATGGCGAGGGTCCCCGGCATCGGCGAGGCCAAGCTCGACCGCTACGGCGATGCCTTCCTGGCGGTGATCGCCGAACTGGCGGACTAGCGGACATCCTGCCACGTGTTGCTGCGGCCATTGCCGCCCGTGACGATTTCCCGGAACAACGCCATCACCGGAGCTGTTCTCCAGAAGGCCACGCGCCGTGTCGCGTCGCTTCGAACATCTCGCGCGCAGGAAACGCTTGTCGCCGTCACCGACTTCGGTGTCTGGCGGTGCGTTTCATCTTCCGGCGCATTTGCAATTTGATCAGGTGAAATTCAATGAAGCTGCCCAAAGGCACGATCGTCGCCGTCGCAGACGGTGAAAAGTTCAATCTGTTCCGCAATGTCGGCGACGAAGCCGGCATGAAGCTCTCGAACGTCAAGCACGAGGCCGTCGAGGCGGATGCGGGCACGAGCACCGGCCGTCAGTCGAGCGCCGCCAATCCCGATCACGGACAGGCCAGCGAGGATCAGTTCTCCGCGGGCATCGTGCAGCACCTCAATCAGGAAGCGCTCACCGGCAAGATCGAGAATCTCGTGATCATCGCCGCGCCCCGGGCGCTGGGCGAGATGCGCCAGCATTACCACAAGGCTCTGTCCGCGGTTCTCCTCGGCGAACTCGCCAAGGATCTGACCGGGCATTCGCTGGCCGACGTCGAAAAGGCCCTCGACGCCGCCTGACAACGGGAGAATTCCCGGCCGCGCGGCACCTCTCTGCCGCCGGCGAGACGACATCGATCCGGCATCCTCCCACCTTCAGGGGCGTTTCGACTCTCCCCCGCCTTTTCTGGCACCCGTCCGCCCGGGCGACCCCGGCCGCGTTTCGGCCTGCCTGGGCTCTGCCACCTGCGGCTTCGTGCAATAGTGCCGTATGACGCGTTTCAGTGTCAGGCCCTGCACGGCGAGGGTGAAGATGACCGCGCAATAGGTTGCCGTCAGCAGGATCGGCTTCTCGGGCGTCTCCGGCAGGGACAGGGCGAGCGCGATGGAGATGCCGCCGCGCAGCCCGCCCCAGGTCAGGATCGCGATGCTGCCCGGCGCGAAGGACTGCCAGCGTTGCAGCACGAGCACCGGAATTGCCGCCGCCGTGAACCGCGCCGCGACGATCACCGGGATGAGGCAGAGGGCGGCCAGCGAGTGGGACCAGTCGAAGCGCAGCACCAGCACCTCGAGCCCGATGAGCAGGAACAGGATCGAGTTCAGGATCTCGTCGACCAGCGTCCAGTAGCCGAACAGGTAGCGTTGCGTCTCGTCGCTCAGCGCATCCCGCGGCCCCCGGTTGCCGAGGTAGAGCCCCGCGACGACCACGGCGAGCGGGCCGCTGGCGTGGAGATGCGTCGCCAGCGAGAAGGCCCCCATCGCCAGCGCGATGGAGATGAGAACCTCGATCGCGTAGTCGTCGAGGCGGCGCGTGGCGCGATAGGCGACATAGCCTGCGGCGAGCCCGATCAGCGCCCCGCCGAGCGTTTCTACCGCCAGCATCTCGGCGACACGGGCAACCCCGAGCTCCTCCGTGCCGGTCGCCGCCGCCAGCAGCACGGAGAACAGGACGACCGCCACCCCGTCGTTGAAGAGGCTTTCGCCGGACATGTCGATCTCCAGCGACTTCGGCACCGTCACGGTCTTGAGGATCGCCAGCACGGCGACCGGATCGGTCGGGCTGATCAGCACACCGAACACCAGCGCCCAAAGGTAGGGGATCGTCAGGCCGATCAGCGGGGCGAGCAGCCAGAGGCCGGTGCCGATCACGGCGGTCGAGATCACCACGCGACCGTCGCCATCGCACCGATCGACCAGCGACGGCGCCGCATCTGCGAGAAATCCACATGCAGCGCGCCGGCAAACAGGAGGAAGGCGAGCATGCCGTCGAGCACGATCCTCTGGAAATCGATGTGGCGGATGATGCTGGTCAGGTCTTCGTAGATGTGGACGCGGGGAACGAGCAGCTCTCCGGCGATCAGAAGCAGCGACGACAGGAGCCCCATGATCATGAGGCCGATCGTGTGCGGCAGGCCGAGATAGACGTGATTGACCCAGGCGAAGCCGGCGGTGGCCGCCAGCAGGAGGGCAAGAAGATCGAAGATCGACAGCACTGGCCTACCCGCCTGCCCGGCTCATCTGGTGCATGGGCATCATGTTGTGATTCAGATGCGACATGATCCAGATCGACCCCAGCACGACGAGGACGACGACGAACACGCCGAAGGCGAGCGCCACCGCATTGTTGGTGTTGTCGGGTCCGGTCGTCAGGTGGAGGAAGAAGACGAGGTGCACGCCCATCTGGCCGATCGCCAGCACGACGAGCGCCGAGATGACGGCCGGGGGGTAGACGAGGTCGGTCTGGACCACGGCAAAGGAGGCCGCCGTGAGCAGGATCGCCAGGCCGAAGCCGATGACGTAGCCGCGGAGCCCGCCGGCCGGCTCGCGGGAATTGACCGCCTCCTCGCCGGGCGCCGCGTCGTCCATGTCCGGGGGATGATCCTCGCGATGGTCCTTGGCGGTCATGCGCTTGCTCCGAGCAGGTAGACCAGGTTGAAGATCGCGATCCACACGATGTCGAGCGCGTGCCAGAACAGGTTGAAGCAGTGCAGGCGTCGAAGGATGTCGTCGCGAAAGCCCTTGACCCAGATCTGGGCCATCATGGTGCCGAGCCACAGCAGGCCGAGCCCGACATGCAGGCCGTGGCAGCCGACGAGCGCGAAGAAGGACGACAGGAAGGCGCTGCGCGTGGGACCGGCGCTGTCGGCGACCATGACCGCGAACTCCTGCATCTCGAGCGCCAGAAATCCGGCGCCGAGCAGCCCGGTCACCAGCAGCCAGATCTGGGTCCAGACCATGTCGCGGCGGTGGCTGGCGAGGCTGCCGAGACCGCAGGTGAAACTCGACGTCAGCAGCAGCCCTGTCTGGAGGGCGACCCGCGGCAGCTCGAACAGCTCGCGAGCGGCAGGGCCGCCGGCCGTTGCGCCGGACAGGACCGCATATCCGGCGAAGAAGGCCGAGAACATGATGATGTCGGAGAGCAGGAACATCCAGAAGCCGTAGGTCACCGTCACGTAGCGCGAGGCGGGACCACCCTCCCCGTGGCCCATCGAACCGTGTCTGTGTCCATGCCCGTCATGGCGGCCGACCCGATAGGGATCCTGCTCGCTGCTCCGGGCGGAGATGTCGCTCGGCAGGCTGCCGGTGGCTGATGTCCCGCTCATGCGACCCCCTCGCGGCGCCGGTACCACGCTTCGCGCGTCTCGAGCCGCGCCCGGTCGACGCGTTCGACCTCCCCGGCCGGTATCTCGTAGTCGGCCTCGTCGCGCCAGGCGAAGACCACGAAGGTGGCATAGGCACCGGCAAGGCCCACGATCGCCAGCCACCAGATGTGCCAGATCAGCGCAAAGCCGATCACCGTGGCAAAGAAGGCGCTGACGAAGCCGGTCGGGCTGTTCTTCGGCATCTCGATCGGCTCGTAGCTCTCCGGGACCTCCGGCGACTGCCCCTCGATGGCGCGCTGCTTGATGCTCCAGTAGGGCTCTTCGTCCTCCACATGCGGCAGGCGGGCGAAGTTGAAGGCCGGCGGCGGCGAGGGCGTCGACCATTCCAGCGACCGGCCGTCCCAGGGGTCGCCGGTCTCGTCGCGCAGGCTCTCGCGCTGGCGGATCGAGACGACGAGCTGGATGATCTGGCACGCGGCGCCGACGATCATCACCGCGACGCCAAGGAGCGCCACGAGCAGCGCCGGCGCCCAGCCATCGACCGGCACGCTCTGCAGCCGCCGCGTCATGCCCTGCAGGCCGACGATGTAGAGCGGCACGAAGACGAGGATGAAGCCGAGCAGGGTGAACCAGAAGGCGGCCTTGCCCCAGCCCTCGTGCAGCCTGAAGCCGAAGGCCTCGGGAACCAGAAGGTGTAGCCGGCGAAGGCGCCGAACAGGACGCCGGAGATGATGACGTTGTGGAAATGCGCCACCAGGAACATCGAATTGTGCAGCACGAAGTCGGCCGCCGGGACCGCCAGCAGCACGCCCGTCATGCCGCCGACCGTGAAGGTGGTGATGAAGCCCAGCGCCCACAGCATCGGCGTGTCGAAGCGGATGCGACCGCCATACATCGTGAACATCCAGTTGTAGATCTTCACGCCGGTTCCCACCGCAATCACGGAGGTGGCGATGCCGAAGGCCGCGTTGACGTTGGCACCTGCCCCCATCGTGAAGAAGTGGTGCAGCCAGACCGTGAAGGAGACGACGCAGATGAACAGCGTCGCCGCCACCATCGAGCGGTAGCCGAACAGCGGCTTCGACGAGAAGGTCGAGAAGATCTCGGAGAACAGGCCGAAGGCGGGCAGGACGAGGATGTAGACCTCCGGATGCCCCCATGCCCAGATGAGGTTCACGAACATCATCGGGTTGCCGCCGGCGTCATTGGTGAAGAAGTGGAAGCGAGATAGCGGTCGAGCGTCAGCATCGCCAGCGTCGCCGTCAGGATCGGGAAGGCCGCCACGATCAGGATGCAGGAGGCGAGCGACGTCCAGCAGAAGATCGGCATGCGCAGATAGCCCATGCCAGGCGCACGCATCTTCAGGATGGTCGTCACGAGATTGACGCCCGTCACCAGCGTGCCGACGCCGGAGATCTGGATCGCCCAGAGATAGTAGTCGACGCCGACGCCGGGGGAATATTCGAGTTCCGACAGCGGCGCATAGGGCAGCCAGCCGGTGCGCGCGAACTCGCCGATCACCAGCGACATGTTGACGAGAAGAGCCCCCGACGCCGTCAGCCAGAAGCCGACGGAATTGAGCGTGGGAAAGGCGACATCCCGCACGCCGAGCTGCAGCGGCACGACGAAATTCATCAGGCCGATGACGAAGGGCATCGCCGCGAAGAAGATCATGATCGTGCCGTGGGCCGAAAAGATCTGGTCGTAGTGATCCGGCGGCAGGTAGCCCTCGCCGAACAGGGTCGCCGTCTGGTGCGTGCGCATCATGATGGCATCGACGAAGCCGCGCAGCAGCATCAGCACGGCCAGCACGATGTACATCACGCCGATGCGCTTGTGATCGACCGAGGTGATCCACTCGTGCCAGAGATAGGACCACCAGCCGCGCCGGGTGATCCACGCCGCCACGCCGATCATCCCCAGGAAGACGACCACGGCGGCGATCAGGGGGATGGGCTCCTCGAGGGGGATGGCCGCCCAGTCCAGCTTGCCCAGCATGCTCAGCCTCCCTTCTCGACGTCGAGGGGCATCCGCGCGGTGTCCACGCGCGTGGTGCAGATGCTGGCCTCCAGCGGCAGCGGATGGATTTCCGGTGCGCCGCCGCGCCCGTCATCGGGTCCGCGCGCCGGCGGCAGCGCCTGCCGCACGATGGCGTCGAACAGACCCGCCTCCACCTCGCCGTAGCCGAACGGCGCGACGTCCTGGCTCTGCCGGGCGAGCGCGCGGTAGGTCTCGGCGTTCAGAACCTCCGTGCCGCGGCCCAGCGTGTCCGCCCACCGGTCGTACGCGTCCTGCGGCAGCACGTGGACCGTGAAGTTCATGCCGGGAAAGCCGGCGCCGCTGTAGTGGGCGCCCTGCCCGTAGAGCTCGCCGGCATGGTCGGCCTGAAGGTGGAGTTCGCTCTCCATGCCGTTCATGGCGTAGATCATCGTGCCGAGCTGGGGCACGAAGAACACGTTCATCACGCTGCCCGAGGTCAGGCGGAAGCGGACCGGCACCCCGGCCGGCATGGCGAGTTCGTTGACGGTGGCGATCTGCCGGTCGGGATAGATGAACAGCCACTTCCAGTCGAGCGCGACCACCTGGATCTCCAGCGTGCGGTCGGCAGAGCCCAGTGGCCGGCGCGGGTCGAGGTGGTGCGAGCCGTAGTAGATCAGGCCACCGAGGAAGAGGATCGTCAGGGTCGGGATCGACCAGACGATGAGCTCGATGCGGCCGGAATAGGTGAAGCCGGGGTTGTAGCGCGCCTTCGGGTTCGAGGCGCGGAACCACCACGCGAAGGCCAGCGTACCGATGATCGTCGGCACGACGATCACCAGCATGACGGCAAGCGAATTGAGCAGGATCTGCCGGTTGCCCATGCCGACCGGTCCCTGCGGATCCAGCACCCCTCCCCCGCAGCCTGCCAGCAGCACGCTCGCGACCAGCGGAGGCGCCATGTGCAGCGCCTGCCTCATGTCCGTTGTCCCCTCGTCGTCCGCAGCCTTGCCGCCGGATCGCCGCGCACCGAACGGAGACGCGCCCGAAGTGTTCCCGGTCCATCCCGTCATCCGGAGGCCGCCGCGTAAAATCGGGGAACAATCACAGTTTGCCCCTGTTCGGTCGCTTTCCACGGAACGGGAGGCCTCCAGACCATGCAGGATCACGCAACGTCCGGCCCGGCGCGTTGGGCCGTTCGCCTGCTCGGCGCCATCATTCTGCTGATCGGCGTCGTGCTTCTCATCGGCGGCGCCTGGCTGGCCACGCTTGGCGGCTCGCTCTATTACCTTTTCGCCGGCATCGGACTGGGGATCTCGGGCCTGTTGCTCGTCCTGCGCCGGGCCGCCGGCGCATGGCTCTACTGCCTCGTCGTGGCGCTGACCGTCGCCTGGGCCTTCTGGGAAGTCGGGGTCAACGGCTGGGCGCTCGTCCCGCGCGTGATCCCGCCGCTGGTGCTGCTGGTGCCGGTGCTTGCCGTGCTCCCCGCGCTTCGCCAGACGTCGATCCGGCCCGGCCATGCGTGGACGGCGATTGCGGCGGTGATCGTTGTCGCGGTGGCAGCAGGCTGGGCGATCTCGGCCAGCGCGCCGCCGATCCTCGCGCGCGCCGTGCCGCCCCCCGGCAACGACACGATGACCGAGCCGTCCCTGCAGGATGCCGGCGCCGACTGGCCCGCCTATGGCGGAACCTACTCGGCGCGGCGCTATTCGCCGCTCGACCAGATCAACCGCGACAACGTCGGCGACCTCGAACGCGTCTGGCTGGTCCACACCGGCGACCTGCCTCAGTCGGAGCTGGCGCAGGACAAGTACGGCGCCGAGAACACGCCGCTCAAGGTCGGCGACAGCCTCTTCGTCTGCACTCCGAAGAACATCATCATCGCCTATGACGCCGCAACCGGCGAGGAACGCTGGCGATATGACCCGCAGGTCTCCGACGAGAACATTCCCTACACGGCGGCCTGCCGCGGCGTTGCCTATTTCGAGGCCCCCGGCGCCGATGCGGGCGCGGCCTGCGCCCGCCGCATCATCGAGGGCACCCTCGCGCCCGCCTGATCGCGGTCGACGCCACCACGGGCGAGCCCTGTGCGGATTTCGGCGGCAACGGGCAGGTCTCGACCTCGGAGAATATGGGCGACATCGTTCCGGGCATGGTGTCCATGACCTCGGCACCCACCATCGTGCGCGGCGTCGTGGTGATCGGCCACCAGGTCCTCGACGGCCAGAAGCGCGACGCCCCCTCCGGCGTGATCAAGGGCTTCGACGCCGTCACCGGCGAACTGCGCTGGGCGTGGGACATGACCCAGCCCGACCTGCCGGCGCCGCCGCCCGGCGACGCGATCTACACGCGCGGCACCCCGAACATGTGGACCACCGCGACCGGCGACGAGCAGCTGGGCCTCGTCTACCTGCCGATGGGCAATTCGGCCGTCGACTACTGGAGCGGCAGCCGGACGGAGGCGGAGAACCGCTTCTCCACCTCGCTCACGGCCATCGACGTGACCACCGGCGATCCGGTCTGGTCGTTCCAGACGGTCCACAAGGACGTGTGGGACTATGACCTCGGCTCGCAGGCGACCCTGATCGACTTCCCCGCGCAAGGGGGCACCGTGCCGGCGCTGGTCCTGCCGAGCAAGCAGGGCGATCTCTACGTCCTCGACCGCCGGACCGGCCAGCCGCTGACGGGCGTCGAGGAACGGCCGGTTCCCCAGGGCGGCGTCGAACCGGAGGAGCGCTCGCCGACCCAGCCATTCTCGACCTACCACACCCTGCGCAAGCCGGAGCTGACCGAAGCCTCGATGTGGGGCATGTCGCCCATCGACCAGATGATCTGCCGCATCCAGTTCCGGCAGGCCCACTACGAGGGCATCTACACGGCGCCGACGAGCGACACGCACTGGATCCAGTACCCCGGCTACAACGGCGGCTCGGACTGGGGCGGCGTCACGGTCGATCCCAGCCGCGGCATCCTCATTGCCAACTACAACGACATGCCGAACCACAACCGGCTCGTGCCCCGCGCGGAGGCCGACGCGCAGGGCTGGGTCGCCCGCGGCGAGGAGCGCGGGGGCAGCCTCGGTGAAGGCGGCGCGGAAGGCGCCGGCGACCCGCAGGCCGGCACCCCCTACGCCATCGACGTCAACGCGGGCTGGCGCTTGCCCGTCACCAATCTGCTGTGCAAGGAACCGCCCTATGGCGGCATCCGGGCGATCGACCTCGCCACCGGCGAGACGCTGTGGGACCGGCCGTTCGGCCAGGCCCTGAACAACGGCCCGTTCGGCATTCCGTCCATGCTGCCGATCTCGATCGGCACCCCCAACAACGGCGGCTCGGTCGTGACCGCGGGCGGCCTGATCTTCATCGCCGCCGCCACGGACGGTCTCATCCGGGCGATCGATATCGAGACCGGAGAGACCGTATGGCAGGACTCGCTGCCGGCGGGCGGCCAGGCGACACCGATGACCTATGAGGTCGGCGGCCGTCAGTATGTGGTCATCATGACCGGCGGACATCACTTCATGGAGACACCGATCGGCGACGAGGTTATCGCCTACGCGCTCCCGCAACGCGGGTAGGCCTTGAGGCGTGCAATGCTTGCGAGGCGCGCCCTTTTGCCGCCCCGCAGACACCGGACGGCGGGAGGGCAAGACGGTGGACTGGATCGCCAGCAACAGCGACGCGGTCTCGGCGCTCACCAGCGCCGGAACCCTGGTCGTCTGGCTCGTCTATCTGCAGGTGTTCATCAGCAGCTACCGGAGCAGCCTTCGCGCGACGCTCGTGATCACCCGAGGCGCGGGTGAAGGACTTGCCGCGCGCTGCCTGCTCGCCAACATGAGTTCCGGTGCGGTCTACGTCTCGAGTGTCCAGATCCGGCTAGCTCTGGAGGGCGGCGATGTCGCCGGCGCGGTGACCAACATCGATACGGAGGGCACAACCCGGCAGGGCCCGCTGGAAGCGGGAGCCAGCCGTGACCTCGGTTCCTTCGGCGACCTTGTCCGGCAGGCCTTCGCCGCGGCCGCACGCCCGCCTTCCAGCTTCCGCCGGATGACGGTCGAGGCCGTCGGGATCTACGGTTCGGAAGATCTCCCGGTGGGTGCCCGCAGAACCTTTCTCATCCGCGGGGACGGAGCAACGACTGCGCTGCGCAGCGAGGAACTCTGGACGGAGCAGATCCGGGGCAGGCGCGACCGGCGAAAGCTGATGGCGGATCTCGCGCGCGATCAGTGACGGCGAGGCCTCGGTCCCCGTCACGAAGCACGGCTGATTGCAGGGACATGATCAGTTTCTTCCGTTCGGGAGTCTTGATGATGACGGGGCCATGATCAGCCCTGTGCCGCCATGGAGCGGGCGACTTCGGCGGCACTGATCCCTTCCAGCGCAAGGCCGTAACCGGCGCCCTCGTCGACGATCCGGCGCAGTTTCTGGGTCAGGGCGATGCGGGTGTAGCGGCTGGTCAGCGGCGGCAGGGCGGCCAGGCCCTCGGCGATTTCGCGCGCGCGGGCCAGCAGGTCTTCCGCCGGCACGATCTCGTTGACGGCGCCCCATTCCCTGGCGGTCCGGGCGTCGAGAACCTGCCGCGTGAGGATGAAATGGCGGCCGCGCACGCTGCCGATCACCTCCGGCCACAGCAGGTTCACGCCATCGCCGGGCACGATGCCGAAGTCGAAATGCGGCTTGTCCTGGAAAACGGTCTCCGGCGTTGCGAGCACGATGTCGGCGAGCAGCACATATTCCGAGTGCAGCAGGACGGGCCCGTTCAGGGCGGCAATCAGCGGCACCTCGATGTCGAGGATGTTCATCAGGACCTTCTTGCCCTCGCGGTAGATCTTGTCGTACCGCGCGGCGAGAAGAAATCGAAGCCCTCGGGGCTGATCGCGTCCATGAAGGCATCGCCGGAGCCGGTGAGGATCACGACCCGGTTGTCGGCGTCCGAACCGATCTGATGGAAGAGATCGACGAACTGCTCATGGGTGTGGCCGTTGAAGACCAGCTTGCCACCATCGGTGTGCAGCGCGACTTCGAGGACGCCGCTTTCCGAACGGGTCAGGCGGGCATTGGCGAAGGAATACTTGTAGGTGCTGAAAGGGGACATGGTTGTTCTCCTGCTGTCTTGAATCGGGCGAATGGACGGGAAGGATCAGGCGGCGGGCGGGTGGAGCTCGACCAGGGCCTCGACGCGGGCGACGGCGCGCTGCACGGCCGGCCGGGCGGCAACCTCGTCGTACCAGCGGGCCAGGTTGGGCCGGCCGTCGAGCGTCAGGCCGGGGAACTGCCGGCGCCACAGCCAGCCGAAATGGGCGATGTCCGCGATCGTGAACACATCACCGGCGGCAAAGGCCCGGTCGGCCAGCGCCGCGTCGAGAAGACCGAGGATGCGCTCGGCCTCGCCGGCGAAGCGGCCCTCTGCGATCGGCTGCGGCTCGGGCGACGAGCGCCTGAAGAAGCCGGTATTGCCGAAGGCAGGGCTCAGGCCGGACGCATGAAAGAAGAGCTGCTCGAAGACACGGGCGCGGGCGGCACCGCTTTCCGGAAGCAGCTTGCCGGTCTTCTCCGCCAGGTGGACGAGGATGGCCGCGCTTTCCGTCAGGACCAGCCGCTCGCCGTTCACATCATCGACCAGCACAGGCACCTTGCCGTTCGGGTTGAGAGCCATGAAGCCCGGCTCCTTCTGCTCCCCCTTGCGGAC
>NZ_MCRJ01000030.1 GCF_001720135.1 Methylobrevis pamukkalensis | reverse complement strand
GGGATTCTGCCCTGAAAACGGGCCGGGGCATTCGGAATCAGCCACGCGTTACCCTTCTCCCCATCGGGGAGAAGGTGGCCCGCAGGGCCGGATGAGGGGGCCTTGCCGCTGGCGGCGGCGCAAGCCCCTTCGCCCCTCAGCCCTTCTCCACCTGGCTCACGTCGCGCACCGCGCCGCGGGCGGCGGAGGTGGTGAGGGCGGCGTAGGCTCGCAGGGCCGGGGTGACATTGCGCTTGCGGGGCTCCGCCGGCTTCCAGCCGGCCGCATCGCGGGCGATCCGCCGCTCGGCGAGCACCGCGTCGGAGACGTCGACGTTGATGGTGCGGGCGGGGATGTCGATCACGATCAGGTCGCCCTGCTCGACGAGGCCGATCGCGCCGCCCTCGGCCGCCTCGGGCGAGGCGTGGCCGATGGACAGGCCCGAGGAGCCGCCGGAGAAGCGGCCGTCGGTGACGAGGGCGCAGGCCTTGCCGAGGCCCTTCGACTTCAGGTAGCTGGTCGGATAGAGCATTTCCTGCATGCCGGGGCCGCCCTTCGGCCCCTCGTAGCGGATCAGCACCACGTCGCCGGGGGCAACGCCGCCGTTGAGGATGCCGTCGACCGCCGCATCCTGGCTCTCGAAGATCCGCGCCGGGCCGGAGAATTTCAGGATGCTGTCGTCGACGCCGGCGGTCTTCACGATGCAGCCGTCGAGGGCGATGTTGCCGAACAGGACCGCAAGGCCGCCGTCCTTCGAGAACGGATGCTCCGCGCTGCGGATCACGCCGGCCTCGCGGTCGGTGTCGAGATCCTCCCAGCGGGCGCTCTGGCTGAAGGCGACCTGGGTCGGCACGCCACCGGGGGCCGCGCGGTAGAAGTCGCGCACGGTCTCGGAGCTGGTGCGGGTGATGTCCCAGCGCGCCAGCGCCTCGGCCATGGTCTTGCTGTGGACGGTCGGCAGCGAGGTGTCGATCAGGCCGGCCTTCTCCAGTTCGCCGAGGATCGACATGATGCCGCCGGCGCGGTGGACGTCCTCCATGTGCACGTCGGCCTTGGCCGGGGCGACCTTGCACAGCACCGGCACCCGGCGCGACAGCCGGTCGATGTCGGCCATGGTGAAGTCGATCTCCGCCTCGTGGGCGGCGGCGAGCAGATGCAGAACGGTGTTGGTCGACCCGCCCATGGCGATGTCGAGGGTCATCGCGTTCTCGAAGGCGGCAAAGCTGGCCACCGAGCGCGGCAGCACGCTGGCGTCGTCCTGCTCGTACCAGCGGCGGGCGATGTCGACGACGAGGTGGCCGGCCTCGACGAACAGGCGCTCGCGGTCGGAATGGGTGGCAAGCGTCGAGCCGTTGCCGGGCAGGGCAAGGCCGAGCGCCTCGGTCAGGCAGTTCATCGAATTGGCGGTGAACATGCCCGAGCAGGAGCCGCAGGTCGGGCAGGCCGAGCGCTCGATGACGGCGACGTCCTCGTCGGAGATCCGGTCGTCGGCGGCCGCGACCATGGCGTCGACGAGGTCGAGCGCCACCTTCTTGCCGTGCATCACCACCTTGCCGGCCTCCATCGGGCCGCCCGAGACGAACACGGTGGGGATGTTGAGGCGCAGCGAGGCCATCAGCATGCCGGGGGTGATCTTGTCGCAGTTGGAGATGCAGACGAGGGCGTCGGCGCAGTGGGCGTTGGCCATGTATTCGACGCTGTCGGCGATGATCTCGCGCGAGGGCAGCGAATAGAGCATGCCGTCGTGGCCCATGGCGATGCCGTCGTCGACGGCGATCGTGTTGAATTCCTTGGCGACGCCGCCGGCCTTCTCGATCTCGCGGGCGACCAGCTGGCCGAGGTCCTTCAGGTGCACGTGGCCGGGCACGAACTGGGTGAAGGAGTTGGCGATGGCGATGATCGGCTTGCCGAAATCGCCATCCTTCATGCCGGTCGCACGCCAGAGGCCGCGGGCACCGGCCATGTTGCGGCCGTGGGTGGAGGTTCTGGAGCGGTATTTCGGCATGGACGTCGTCCCGGGTCGCTGCGGCGGGGCGGGCACGTGCGCGGCCCCGGCCGGACTTGGAGGTGCGGCGGCGCCCCTCGACCGGCACCGCGACTCGGGCAGGCCATAGCATGGATCGGACGGGATCGCGAGGGTGGAGCCGCGGCGGCCCGGGTCAAGTGGGCGCATTCGCGCCGCGGCGCAAGGGCCGATGACCGGAGCAACGGCCGACCGCCGGATCGGAAGCCCGCCGTACGCACAACGAGGATCGGCGCATTGGCTTCCGTCCGGCTCGGTCGACGACGCGCGACTACCTGCCGACCCGACAACCTTCGCAGGGTTTGGTTGCCAAATCGTTTGCAGGGCCGGGACAGATACGATCTTTCGGGAAGGCGGCCGCCGCCGCCAGGACGGGCGCCTAGCCGGTGACGAGATGCGCGCCGTCGGCTGCCCCGGACGCGGCGCCCGATGCCAGCCAGCGATCGAGGAATTCCTCCAGCCAGCGCCGGACGGCGGCGTCGTGGATGGCGCGGCCGGCGAAATGGTCGCGCCGGGCCTGCGCCCCCGGCATGGACATGCGCGCGCTGCCGCGCACGGTCCAGCGGTTCATCATCGCGTAGGTCAGTTCGGCGTGGAACTGGATGCCGAAGGCGGCGGGACCGTAGCGGTAGGCCTGATTGCGGAAGGCGTCGCCGGTCGCCAGCAGCTCGGCGCCCGCGGGCAGGTCGAAGCCCTCGCCGTGCCACTGGTAGACGTGGGCGGGCCAGTCCATCAGCGAGCGTCCGGCCTCGGTCGGGTGGAGACGGTAGTAGCCGATCTCCGTCACGCCGTCCTCGCGCGGGGCGACCCTGGCGCCGAGATGGCGGGCGAGCATCTGTGCGCCGAGGCAGATACCGAGAAACGGCGCGCCGGCCTTCAGCGGCACGTCGAGCCAGTCGATCTCGCGGCGGATGCCGGGCTCGGGGTCGTTGGCGCTCATCGGCCCGCCGAAGATGATGGCGCCGGCATGCTGGTCCATGTCGTGGGGCAGCGAATCGCCGAATCGCGGACGGCGGATGTCGAGGTGACAGCCGCGCTGCTGGAGGATCTGGCCGACACGGCCGGGGCTCGATGTCTCCTGATGCAGGATCACGAGGATCTTCGGACGGCTGCCGGTCGCACTGCCGGCGGTGTGGAACGCGGTCATGACGGCGGGACGTCGGCCTCCCTCGGTGAACGGGTCACGCCCCCGGCGCGAGGGCCCGGATCGACGCAACGCCGGAATCATGGCCGATGCCGACGCGGACATAAAGCCTCAATATCGGACGGCTGCCGCGCGCCGGCGATCACGAATGCGGCAGATCCGGCCGCGGCGGCGCAGGGCCGGGCGGCGCGAGGGCCGGGACATTTTCGTTGAAAGAGGGGGATGATTGATATTATCTCCATCGGTCGCCCGCCCGTCCGGCACGTGCCGGACGGCAACATCGCCGTCTCTCGTCATCGACTTTTCCGGCGCCGCGCCGCGCCCCGTCCATCCGGATTGTCTCGGAGCTGCCTGAAGATGCTGAACAGAACCGCCGAGGACGACGGGCCGCAGACCGAGCCGGGGGACCGCGCGGCCATGGATCCGGCCGTGATGGAAAAGAAGGCCGACCAGGCGGCGCGGCTTCTGGCGGCGCTCGGCCAGACCAAGCGGCTGATGGTGCTGTGCCGCCTTGCCGACCGGGAGATGTCGGTCGGCGCCCTGGCGGAGGCGGTCGCGCTCAGCCAGTCGGCGCTGTCGCAGCACCTGGCGCGGCTGCGCGATCTCGGCATCGTCACCACGCGGCGCGAGGCGCAGACGATCTACTACAGTCTCGCCTCGGATGAGGCCCGCCAGCTGATCGGCGTGATCTACGACATCTACTGCCGCGAGCGGGACGAAGCGGGCCGCTGACGGAACCGCTCGTTGAAGGCATCGACCGCGGACATGGGCGAACCCGGACGCCGAAGCCGCCGGCCCGACCCTTAACGCAGGCGCGAGACGCCGCCCTGGGGCCGGCGCGCATAGGCCGACAGACTGGTGACGTTGTCCGGCTGGCGCGCCGCCGCCGCGGCGTCGTCGCCGAACAGCTCTTCCGCCGGAACGGGCCGACCGAGCAGAAACCCCTGAGCCTCGTCGCAGCCTTCCGATTTCAGGAAGGACAGCTGCTGTTCCGTCTCCACGCCCTCGGCCAGAACCGGGATCGACAGCGATCGGCCCAGCGAGAGCACGGCCCGGATGATCGCCTCGGACTGGGTGTTGGACCCGACCTCGGCCATGAACGAGCGGTCCAGCTTGATCTTGTCGAAGGGGAAGGAGCGCAGGGTTTCCAGCGACGAATAGCCGGTGCCGAAATCGTCCATGGCGAGGGTGACGCCGAGCGCCTTGATCCGGTCGACGGTGCGCAGCGCGCGGGCCGCATCGGTGATGATCGCCGATTCGGTGATCTCCAGCTCCAGCCGCGCCGGCGCGAGCCCGGTTTCGGCGAGGATCTGCTGCACCAGCTGCGGCAGGTCCGGATGGCGGAACTGCACCGGCGACAGGTTGACCGCGATCCGGTGCGGCGCCTCCCAGCCGGCCGCCTCGCGGCAGGCGCTGCGCAGCACCCATTCGCCGATCGGCAGGATCAGGCCCGAGGCCTCCGCCACGGGGATGAACTCCGTCGGCGGAACGAAGCCGCGCTCGGGATGCTTCCAGCGCAGCAGCACTTCGTAGCCGCGGACGCGGAGGAGGACACCGCCGTCTGCACCTGGTAGCGCAGCGCCAGCTGGTTGCCGTCGAGCGCGCGGCGCAGGTCGCTCGCCAGCTTGCGCCGGCCGCGGATCGCCTCGTCCATGTGCGCCTCGTAGCGGCAGAGCCGGCCCGCGCCGTCGGCGCGGGCGCGCCCGGCGGCCAGATCGGCGTTGGCGAGCAGTTCGGGCGCCTCCACCGCGTCGTCGGGGTGCAGGGCAAGGCCGAGGCTGGCGGCGGTCTCGATGCGGGTGCCGCCCGTCTCGACGACCGCGTGAAAGGCCTCGAAGATCCGACCGTTGAAGTCCTCGAGCTCGCCGCGGTCGCGAAAGCGGCGGATCGCCACGAACTCGTCGCCGCCGAGACGGGCCACGAATTCCCCGTCGCCGATCGCCGCGGCCGCCCGGGCGCCGAGCGCCTTCAGCACCGCGTCGCCCGCCACGTGGCCGCCGACGTCGTTGATCTCGCGGAAATGATCGATGTCGACGTGAAGCACCGCCACCTTGTCGCCGACCCTGTCGGCATCGGCGAGGTCGCGGCGAAGCCGGTCCTGCAGGGCGCCGCGGTTGGGAAGACCGGTCAGCGGGTCGGTGAGCGCGAGCCGGCCGAACTCGCGCTGGATCTCCGCGCGGCTGCGCGCGTCGATCACGAGGCTGGCGAGGCCCGAGCCGATCACGAGGCTCGCCGCCATGGCGACGGTGAGCGCGAGGTTGGCCGCGGCGGCGCGCCCGGCCGCGGACTGGCCGGCGTTCGCCAGGTCCGCCGTCATCACCACCGCGCCCGCCTCGAGGCAGACGACGGCAAGGCAGAGCGCAAGCGTGCCCGCCAGCGGCCTGCCACGGACGAGAAGCATGGCGGCAATGGCCATGACCAGGGGAACAAACAGGGCAAGGAGCGTGACAGGCACCGGGCCGTCGTGTCCTGCCGCGATCGGTTCGCCGGGACCGAGCAGCCAAGTGGCCGTCGCGGTGAGGCCGAGAAGGAGGCCGCCGAGCAGCGGGGCGGAGTGCAGGCGCCGGCTGGCGGCAAGGATGAAGCCGAGGCTGCTGCCGGTGATCGCCATCGGCAGGGCGTGCAGGGCCGCCTCGGCCGCAAAGCCGCCCGCCCCGGAGGCGCCCGCGGCCAGCATGCCCACCAGCCGCGCCGACCACAGCGCCGTGCCCAAGGTGAGGCCGGCAAGCACGTGCCAGAGCAGGCGCTGGCTGCCGCTGCGCGTCGTGGAAAGGCTGAAGAGGCGCGCCGCCGTCACCGTGCCGATCAGGCACAGCAGACCGCCGACGAGCAGCAGAGCCGGGTCGAACCCGGGCATCAGATGGCCGAACAGGCTGGTCATCGCGTGCTTCGTTTCCTGTGCGCGGGCGGCGGTGCCCGGTTGGCGGGCTTCGGGCGAGCCGCACCGTCTGCGACCCTAGGTGTCGACGCTGAAGGACTTCTGAACGTTCGGCGACGTCGCCGAAAATCGCCCGAGATGGTGAACGGGCGGTGGACGAACGCCGGACGGGCAGGGGATGGAGCCCCGGCGCGCACCGCCGCTCAGGGCAGCTGCCGCCGGAGCGCGGCGAGGCCGGCCTCGCCGGCACCCGTGAGGCGCACGGTCTTGATCCGTGCCGTTGCGCCGGACACGACCTCGGCCTTCGCGCGGGCAACGCCGGCGGCACCGGCGAGGAGCCCGGCAACCGCGCGGTTGGCGGCGCCGTCTTCCGGCACCGCCCGCACCCTGACCTTCAGCACGGTCCGGCCATCGGCGAGCCGGTCGCAGCCCTCGATCGCGTCGCGGCCGCCGCGCGGGGTGACGCGGACGAGGACCCGCAGATCCTCGCCGTCCAGCCGCCAGGGTCCGGCGTCGTCCATGTTCGCGCGGGCCAGCGTGGCAACGGACCGATCAGAAAGGCACCATCGGGTAGGCGTAGCGCAGGATCATCTGCTGGATCAGGATGATGATCAGGAACAGCACGATCGGCGACAGGTCGAGGCCACCGAGATTGGGCAGGATGTTGCGGATCGGCCGCAGCACCGGCTCGGTCACCTGATACAGCGCGTTGCCGACCATCGACACGAACTGGTTGCGCGGATTGATGACGTTGAAGGCATAGAGCCAGCTGAAGATCACGGACGCGATGACGACCCACATGTAGAGGTCGAGTGCGATCATGATCACGTCGAGGATGGCGCGCATGGCGGCTGGAAACTCCGATTGGCGGAACCGGCATGGCCGGGAGACTGCATGAGGCGCCGCTGGCGGATGCCGCGGCTGTCCGGTCGGCCGGCCGCGGCGCGCCGCAGAACCGGGGAGGCGGCAGGACCGCTCCCGGTCTGATTTAGCGAGCCGCCGCAGCGCCTGCAAGGCCGGCACGGCCCGCGTCGCGTCCGGAGCGGAATTCCGTCGCCTCCGCCGTGGGCCGCTTGACAGGCATGGCCCCCGTCGCCTAAATGCCTGCCACCTGAATGGGGCCGTAGCTCAGATGGGAGAGCGCTGCAATCGCACTGCAGAGGTCAGGGGTTCGATTCCCCTCGCTCCACCAGTCCTCCTCCACCGCACGTAATGTCCGTCGACCCCCTGGCAAGCCGTCCGGGTGTGCCGGTTCGGCAGTCTTCATGCCCGTGACAGGCCGAGCGACCGGATCGCCGAGGGCGGAGGTCGGTGCTTCAGCGCCTGACGCGCGGCTCGCCCCTGCTCCGAATGTCGACCGCGCAGTCCGGTTGCATGCCCGCTCTGCCCGGGCTGCGGTTTGAAACGCGCCGCCGTCTTGCTACTGCTGGCCGACCATCACCTTGCGCGCCGTTCCGGCGCTGCCGGTGTTTCACGCGGCCGATGGTTCTCGAGGCCGACATTTCAGGGACAGACGATGACCGCAGACATCGACCGCCGATTCGCCGTTGCCAGTGCCGTTGCCCGCGAGGCCGGCGCGCTGGCGCTGGACTATTTCCGCAAGCTGGACAGCCTGACGATCAAGGTGAAGGGCCTGCAGGATCTGGCGAGCGAGGCCGATGTCGAGACCGAGCTGCTGATCCGGCGCCGGCTGTCCGAGGCCTTTCCGGAGGATGCCTTCCTCGGCGAGGAGACCGGCATGAGCGACTTTTCGCCCGAGCAGGGCATCTGGGTGGTCGATCCCATCGACGGCACCCAGCCGTTCATCTGCGGCATGTCGGCCTGGTGCGTGTCGATCGCCTACCTTCGCGCCGGCCGGATCGAGATCGGCCTCGTCTATGCGCCGGTCCGCGACGAGTTCTTCGCCGTCGGCGGCGACGGCCGGGCAACCCTCAACGGCAGGCCGATGTCGGTCAGCACCGCGGCCGGGCTCGACGCCGGCATGACCAGCCTCGGCTATTCCACCCGGGTCGGGCCGAAGCCGCTGATCCCGGCGCTGTCGCGGCTGCTGGAGGCCGGCGGCATGTATCACCGCGAGGGCTCGGGCGCGCTCGGCCTCTGCTACGTCGCCTGCGGCCGGCTGATCGGCTATGTCGAGAGCCACATCAATTCCTGGGACTGCCTGGCCGGCATCGCGCTCGTGAATGGCGCCGGCGGGCGGACCAACGACTTCCTTGCGAACGACGGCCTGACCCGGGGCAACCGCCTGATCGCCGGCCCGGCGCCGCTCTATCCCGCGCTCGAGGCAGTGCTCGGCGCCTGACGCCCCGCGCGCCGGGGCGTCGCGCCCCCGTGTGACCTCAAAGCCGCAACGGCCCGCCGATCGACCGGCCGCGCATTGCCCGCGATTGCCACGCCCGCCCGGCTCCCTATTGTGAAGCGAGGGCTGCGGCCGGCCGGTGCACGGCCGGCAGCGCGGGCCGTGCGGCAGGGGGAACGGCCGGTGTTCGAGACGTTGCTGGCGATGTTCCGCGATCCCGGCGGGCGTACCACTGAGGGCGCCGCGATCGACGAGCGCGTGGCGCTCGCCGCGCTGATGATCCACACCATCGCCGCCGACGGCGCCGCAACGCCGGCCGAGCGCGACAATCTCACCGCGACCCTCGCGAAGACCTTCCGCATCGGCAGCGCCGAAACCGAGCGGCTGGTGGAGGAGGCGCGCCGCCGCGACCTGGAATCCGTGGATCTCTCCGATTTCACCGCCGTGCTCAACCGGCGGATGGATCTGGCCGGCCGCGCGCGCATCGTCGAGATGCTGTGGGATCTGGTCTATGCCGACGGCGCGGCCCAGGAGATCGAGGACGCGACCGTGTGGCGCATCGCCGACATGCTCGGCGTGCCGGCCGAAACCCGCAACAAGCTGCGCCAGCGCATCGCCGCCACCCGGCGCGCGCCCTGATCCTTCGGGTTCACATTCACGACGACAGGTCGAAATGGGCGATGACGGGCACGTGGTCGGACGGCCGCGACCAGTCGCGCGCCTCCTTCAGCACGGTCAGCGAGCGCGCCCGCGCCGCCAGCGCCGGATGGGTCCAGACATGGTCGAGGCGCCGTCCCTTGTTCGAGGCCCGCCAGTCCGCCGCCCGGTAGCTCCACCAGGTGAACAGCGGTTCGGGCTCGGGATACATCTCGCGCATCAGGTCGGTCCAGCCGCCGGCGCGCCGCAGCCCTTCCAGCGCCGCGCATTCGACCGGCGTGTGGCTGACGATCTTGAGCAGCGCCTTGTGCGACCAGACATCGCTTTCATAGGGGGCGACGTTGAGGTCGCCCACCACGCGTCCGGAAGACTTCCCGAGGCCGTGGGCAGCCAGGCGGTCATTTCCTCCAGGAAGGCGAGCTTGTGGGCGAATTTCGGATTGATCGCCGGGTCCGGCTCGTCCCCGCCGGCGGGGACGTAGAAATTGTGCACGCGCATCCGCACGTCGCCACGCCCGACCGTGGCCGCCACATGGCGCGGGTCGCCCTTGGCGCAGAAATCGTGGGTCTCGACATCATCGAGCGGAAAGCGCGAGACGATCGCCACCCCGTGGTAGCCGCCGCGCCCGCCGTTGAGCGCGATGTGGCCGTAGCCGAGCTTGCGGAAATCGGCGGCCGGAAACTGGCCGTCGGCGCATTTGGTCTCCTGCAGGCAGATCACGTCCGGCGCATGGCGGTCGATCAGCTGCTCGACGATGCCGCGGCGCATCCGCACCGAGTTGATGTTCCAGGTGGCGATCGACAGGAGAGCGGACATGAA
Source organism: Methylobrevis pamukkalensis (assembly GCF_001720135.1). Lineage (GTDB taxonomy): Bacteria > Pseudomonadota > Alphaproteobacteria > Rhizobiales > Pleomorphomonadaceae > Methylobrevis > Methylobrevis pamukkalensis. Next base: position 24,780 of record NZ_MCRJ01000030.1, on the reverse strand, counting down.
GGGGCGGGATTCCGGGGTCGCGGCGGGAGGCCGCACTCTGCCCCGCCGCCGCGCCGCGCGCCAAGCGAATTCGCCGGCCGCGGCGGCCTGTCCACCGCCGCGGCGGGCCGTCGACATCGGCCGGGCTTGACGAAGCGGGTTCGCAAAAAGTAAAGCGCCCAGTCTCGGGGCAGACTGCGCTTGGCGCCATCGGGAAGGCGCACTCGCTGGGAGGGACTCCAGCGCTGGTGACGAGCCGTCGGCCAAGACGGGGGGGCATTGCCGACGTTCGGGGGCGTCGCCACCGTACACATGAAATTGGGATGCCCCCGCCCGCGTGCAAGCCGACCGGATTGACATTTTCGTGATTGCCCGGTGATCGGCGAATGACCGCCCACTGATCACGGTCCGGGCATGGCGTGCCGGGCTCGCACGTGCCCGGCATTGCCCCCGGAATCGCCATGCCCAGAGGAAAGGCTTTTCTGCACCGCCCGTTTGGCGTCTAATGGGTCCAGGCGGTTTGCGTCGGTCCGGCGCGGACCGCCGATTTGCGCCGGCCTGCGGCGCAGGCGGCAGGCCTGCAGGCGGGCCCGCCCGATCGAGACCAGAGTGTTCCGGAGACGGGTCGGGACAAGACGCCCGCCCGTTCCGGCGCGACATGCGAGAGCGAAAGCGGAGGTTCCGGCAGCCTATGGCCATCATGACCAGTCTGCATCATGTCACGCGCTACACCTACGACCGGCCGGTGGCGCTGTCTCCGCAGGTTGTCCGCCTGCGCCCCGCCCCGCACAGCCGCACCTCCATTCCCGCCTATTCGCTCAAGGTGGTTCCGGAGAACCACTTCGTGAACTGGCAGCAGGACCCGCACGGCAACTGGCTCGCCCGCTTCGTCTTCCCCGAGCGCACCACCGAATTCTCCGTGACGGTCGACCTGCGCGCCGAGATGGCGGTGGTCAATCCGTTCGACTTCTTCATCGAGGACTACGCCGAGCAGGCGCCCTTCACCTACACGCCGGAACTGGCGATCGAGCTTGCGCCCTATCTCGTCCGCGAGACCGAGGACGAGCTGTTCAAGGCCTACATGGCCAAGGTGTCGCGCGAGAGGAAGCCGACGGTCGACTATCTGGTGGCGCTCAACCAGCAGCTCCAGAGCGACATCAGCTACGAGATCCGCCTCGAGCCCGGCGTGCAGACCCCGGACGAGACCCTGGCACGCGCCTCCGGCTCCTGCCGCGACAGCGCCTGGCTGCTGGTGCAGATCTTCCGCCACCTCGGCCTCGCCGCCCGCTTCGTCTCCGGCTACCTGATCCAGCTGACGCCGGACGTGAAGTCGCTGGACGGCCCGGTCGGCACCGAGGTCGACTTCACCGATCTTCACGCCTGGACCGAGGTGTTCATCCCCGGCGCCGGCTGGGTCGGCCTCGACCCGACGTCCGGCCTGTTCTGCGGCGAGGGCCACATCCCGCTGTGCGCGACGCCGCACTATCGCTCCGCCGCGCCGATCACCGGCGGCTACACCGCCGAGCCGGGCACCGAGGTCGATTTCCACTTCGACATGCGCATCGCCCGCATCGCCGAGAAGCCGCGGGTGACGCTGCCCTTCTCGCAGGACGCCTGGGAAGACCTCGTCGCCCTCGGCGACAAGGTCGACGAGGATCTGAAGGCCCGCGACGTGCGCCTCACCATGGGCGGCGAGCCGACCTTCATCTCGATCGACGACTACCAGTCCGCCGAATGGAACACCGCCGCCGTCGGCCCGTCCAAGCGCGGCCGCGCCGACGAACTGATCCGACGCCTCTCGAACCGCTTTGCCCCCGGCGGCTTCCTCCACTACGGCCAGGGCAAGTGGTATCCGGGCGAGAGCCTGCCGCGCTGGACCTTCTCGCTCTACTGGCGCAAGGACGGCAAGCCGCTGTGGCGCAACCTCGACCTCGTCGCCCGCGAGACCGGCATGCCGGTGCCGAGCGCCGCCGACGCCGGGACGATGACCGAGAAGGTGGCCGCCCGCCTCGGCATCCCCGCGGACTTCGTGGTGCCGGCCTACGAGGACCCGGCGCAGTGGATCCTCAAGGAGCAGGACCTTCCCGACAACGTCACCACCGACGATTCCAAGCTGGAGAACGCCGAGGACCGGGCGCGCATCGCCCGCGTGTTCGAGCGCGGCCTCGCGACGCCGACCGGCTTCGTGCTGCCGGTGCAGCGCTGGCAGTCCAGGGCCGGCTGGGGCTGGGTCAGCGAGCGCTGGAACCTGCGCCGCGGCCGGATCTTCCTGATCCCCGGCGATTCGCCGGCCGGCTACCGCCTGCCGCTCGCCTCGCTGCCGTGGGTGCCGCCGGCCGCCTATCCCTACATCCACGAGATGGACCCCTCGATCCCGCGCGAGGACCTGCCCGATCCGGACGAACTTGCCCAGACCTACCGCCGCACCGGCGAGGTCAGCCCGGATGATCCGCGCGTCGCGCAGTGGATCACCGGCGGCACCACCGTGCGCACGGCGCTGACGATCGAGCCGCGCGACGGCCGGCTCTGCGTGTTCATGCCGCCGCTCGGCCGCGCCGACGACTATGTGGAACTGCTCGCCGCCATCGAGGCGACCGCCGAGGAGCTCGGCCTGCCGGTGCATATCGAGGGCTACATGCCCCCGCATGACCCGCGCATCAACGTGATCCGCGTCGCCCCCGACCCGGGCGTGATCGAGGTCAACGTGCATCCGGCCGCCAGCTGGCGCGAGTGCATCGACATCACCACCGGCGTCTACGAGGAGGCGCGGCTCACGCGCCTTGGCACCGACAAGTTCATGATCGACGGCCGCCATACCGGCACCGGCGGCGGCAACCACGTGGTGGTCGGCGGCGGCACGCCCGCCGACAGCCTGTTCCTGCGCCGCCCGGACATGCTCAAGAGCCTCGTCACCTACTGGCAGCGCCACCCCTCGCTCAGCTATCTGTTCTCGGGCATGTTCATCGGCCCGACCAGCCAGGCGCCGCGCATCGACGAGGCCCGCCACGATTCGGTCTACGAGCTCGAGATCGCGCTCGCCAACGTGCCGAAGCCCGGCGAGGGCCTCCCGCCCTTGCCGTGGCTGGTCGACCGGCTGTTCCGCAACATCCTCGTCGACGTCAGCGGCAACACCCACCGCTCCGAGATCTGCATCGACAAGCTGTTCTCGCCGGACGGGCCGACCGGCCGGCTCGGCCTCGTCGAGTTCCGCTCCTTCGAGATGCCGCCGGACGCGCGCATGAGCCTTGCCCAGCAGCTGCTGATCCGTGCGCTGGTCTCGTGGTTCTGGGCCGAGCCGATGGATGGCCCGCTGGTGCGCCACGGCACCGACCTGCATGACCGCTACATGCTGCCGCATTTCGTCTGGGCCGATTTCCTGGAGGTGCTGCGCGACCTGCGCGCGCGCGCCGGCTACAATGTCGATCCGGTGTGGTTCGAGGCGCAGCGCGAGTTCCGCTTCCCCTACTATGGCCAGGTCGACTACGACGGCGTGACCATGGAGATCCGCCAGGCGCTGGAGCCGTGGCACGTGATGGGCGAGGAAGGGGCGATCGGCGGCACCGTGCGCTACGTCGACAGTTCGGTGGAGCGGCTGCAGCTGCGGGTCGAGGGCTTCAACCCCAACCGCCACGTTGCCGTCTGCAATGGCCGGCGCATGCCGATGACCTCCACGGGAAAGAACGGCGAATTCGTCGCCGGCGTGCGCTACAAGGCGTGGCAGCCGGCCTCCGGCCTGCATCCGACGCTGCCCGCCCAGGCGCCGCTGACCTTCGATCTCTACGACAGCTGGTCGAAGCGCTCGCTCGGCGGCTGCGTCTACCACGTCGCCCACCCGGGCGGCCGCAACTACGACGTCTTCCCGGTGAACTCCTACGAGGCCGAGGCGCGGCGGCTGGCGCGGTTCCAGCCGTTCGGCCACACCACCGGTGCGATGGTGCCGCCGCCGCCGGAGAACAATCCGTATTTTCCGACGACGCTGGATCTCAGGCGGCCGTCGTGGATCTGATGCCGCCCGGGGCTGGCCGGCATGACGCAGAGGGGTGGGGCAGGTGTCGCTGCTGGACGAGCAGGAACGAACGCGGGCGAGCCTGATGGAGCGGCGGGTCGCCGATCTCCTCGAGGGCTATCGGCCGCTGCCCGGCGTCTATGACGAGATGATGGGCGCGGACGGCAAGCCGCGCGCCCACTGGAAGGAACTGCTCGACTGGATGGCGGCGCTGGGGCCCGAAACCCTCGGCCACAGCTTCCAGGCGGCCGACCGTCACCTGCGCGATTCCGGCGTGTTCTACCGGGTCTACGACGACAAGGCCGGCTCGGAACGCGCCTGGCCGATGAGCCATGTGCCGCTGGTGATCGACAGCACCGAATGGGCCGAGCTCAAGACCGGGGTGATCCAGCGCGCCCGGCTGGCCGAGGCGCTGCTGAAGGACGTCTACGGCAAGGCCGAACTCGTCGCCGACGGCGTGCTGCCGGCCGCCGTGATCGCCGGCAGCCCGGAATTCCTGCGCCCGCTGGTGGACGTGGAGCCCTCCGGCGGCCGCCATCTGCGGGTCTATGCGGTCGACGTCGGCCGCGGCCCGCGCGGGCGCTGGTGGGTGCTGTCCGACCGCACCCAGGCGCCGTCGGGCGCCGGCTACGCCCTGGAGAACCGGCTGGCGCTGTCGCGCGCCCTGCCGCAGGTCTACCGCTCGCTCAACGTCGAGCGGCTCGCCTCCTTCTTCCAGGCCTTCCGCAACGAGCTTGCCCGCCTCAACAGCCGGGCCGAGGCCCGGGTCTGCCTGCTGACGCCCGGCCCGCTCAACGAGACCTATTTCGAACACGCCTATCTTGCCCGCTATCTCGGCTTCCTGCTGGTCGAGGGCGAGGACCTGACCGTGCGCGACGGCGCGGTCTACGTGCGCACCGTCTCGGGCCTCAGGCGGGTCGACGTGCTGTGGCGCCGCCTCGACGCCGACTTCGCCGATCCGCTGGAGCTGCGCGGTGCCTCGTGGCTCGGCGTGCCGGGCCTCGTGCAGTCGATCCGCGAGGGCTCGGTGGTGGTTGCCAACGCGCTGGGCGCCGGCGTCGTCGAATCGCGCGCGCTGATGGGTTTCATGCCGGCGCTGTCCCGCCACATCCTCGGCGAGGACCTGATGCTGCCGAACGTCGCCACCTGGTGGTGCGGGCAGGAGCGGGAGCGCGACGTGGTGCTTTCCGAATTCGACCGGCTGGTGATCGCCCCCGCCTTCGGCGCGCAGGTGCCCGGCATGCCCGACCGCGCCGTGGTGCTCGGTTCCAGCCTCTCGCCCGAGCAGCGCGCCGATCTCGTCGGCCGGATCGAGCAGCGCGGCATCGACTTCGTCGGCCAGGAGGCGGTGAAGCTCTCCACCATGCCGGTCTGGCACGACGGCAAGCTGGAGCCGCGCCCGTTCATCCTGCGCCTGTTCGTGGTCGCGACCGGCGACGACGACTGGATCGTGATGCCCGGCGGCTTCTGCCGCGTTTCCGACGACCGCGACGCCCGGGCCGTCTCGCTGCAGACCAGCGCGCGGGTCGCCGACGTCTGGGTGCTCGGCGACGAGCCGGTGGTCGAGACCTCGCTGCTGCCCAAGAACGAGAATGTCCGCATCCGCCGCACCATCGGGACCCTGCCGAGCCGCGCCGCCGACAACCTGTTCTGGCTCGGCCGCTATCTGGAACGCTGCGAGGCGACGCTGCGGCTGGTGCGCGCGCTGCTGGCCCGCGCCGTGGAGACGGTCGGCGACGGCGACGTGGTGGACGGCCTGCTCGACATGCTCGTCTCCAGCGGGGCGCTCAGCGAGAGCGACGGCGACGAGCATGACTCCCACGTCCGCATCGCCACCATGGTGATCACCGACGACAGCGCCCACGGTGCGATGCCGGCGCTGACGCGGTCGGCGCGCTTCTCCGCCGGCGTGATCCGCGACCGGCTGGCCCCCGACGCCTTCCAGGTGGTGACCGATCTCGCCTCGCAGTTCGCGGCGCTGCGCGGCAAGCGGCTGCCGGCCAGCGACGCCTTCGACGAGGTGCGCCGCGCCCTGCGCCAGATCGCCGCCTTCTCGGGGCTCGCCAGCGAGAACATGAACCGGCTGATCGGCTGGCGTTTCCTCGAACTCGGCCGGCGGATCGAGCGGGCGATCGCCACTGCCCGCTTCATGCGCCGCTTTTCCGGCACGCCGCTGCGCCAGAGCGCGCTCGACCTGATGCTGGAACTCGGCGACAGCCAGATCACCTACCGCTCGCGCTACGTGATGACCACCTCGCGCGAGCCGGTGCTCGACCTGCTGGTCCTCGACGACAACAATCCGCGTTCGGTCGCCTTCCAGGTGGTGCGGATCAACACCGATCTTGCCACCCTGCCGTCGGCGATCGTCGACGGCCGGCCCTCGGCGCCGGTACGCCTTGCCCGCCGTGCCCTCGCCGACATCCAGACGATCCGCGCCGAGGAGGTGACGCCGGAGATCCTCGACCGGCTGATCGAGGACCTTCAGGACCTGTCCGAGGCGATCTCCGTGCGCTTCTTCACCCACCGGGCCGTCTCCCGCCGCGGCCGCTCGCTCGCCGCCGAGGATCTCGCATGATCTACGACATCCGCCAGGTGACGACCTACTCCTACCGCGGGGCCGTGCCCTTCTCCCGGCATGTGATGCGGATGGCGCCCGTGACCCGCCCCGGTCAGCGGGTGATCCTCTCCTCGCTCGACATCGACCCGCAGCCGGCCGAATACCAGGAGGAATCCGACTTCTTCGGCAACCGCACGACGCTGGTGGCGATCGACCAGCCGCACGACCGGCTGGTGGTGGAGCTGCGCGCGCGGGTGGAGGTGACGGCGCCCGAACCCTTTCTCGCCGGCCTGACGCCGCCGTGGGAGGACATCCGCGACACGACCGCCAGCAGCGACGATCTATCGGCCGAGTCGCCGGTGCACTTCATCTTCGCCAGCCGCAGCGTCGCCCTCGAGCCGAACATCCGCGACTATGCCGCCGCCGCCTTTCCCGAAGGCGAGCCGGTGCTGACCGGGGCGCTCGAACTGACGCGGATGATCCACACCGACTTCAAGTACAAGCCGGGCGCCACCGACGCCAAGACCCTGCCCGCCACCGCCTTCCGCCAGAAGAGCGGCGTGTGCCAGGATTTCGCCCATGTGATGATCAGCGGCATGCGCGGGCTCGGCCTGCCGGCGCGCTATGTCAGCGGCTACCTGCGCACCATTCCCCCGCCCGGGCAGGTCCGTCTCGAAGGCGCCGACGCCACCCACGCCTGGGTGGAGGTCTGGTGCGGACCGGAGATGGGCTGGATCGGCCTCGACCCCACCAACGACATTCCGGCGGGCGAGGATCATATCGTGCTCGCGGTCGGTCGCGACTATTCCGACGTGTCGCCGATGGACGGCGTGGTCGTCACCGTCGGCGACCACGGGCTCGACGTGAAGGTCGACGTGATTCCCCTCGGCCAGGACGTGGCCGAACGGGCCGCCGCCCTGGCAAAGTCGGCCGCAACACCGGCCTCGACACCGGCCGCCGCAGCTGCAGCCGCCGCCGAAGCCGGCGATGCTCCGGACGACGACGCAGTCGACGCCTCGGCCGCCGCACCGGCCAAACCGCCGGCCGCGGCCTCGCTGCCGGTGCAGCCGCCGGGCGCGGTCAGCGCCCGCGCCTGATGCCGGTCGCGCACGGCCGGTCCGAGACCATGCGGGATTACTTCGTCATGTAGCTGGCGCGCAGCGCCTCGAAGGCTTCGGCCTGGTCCGCGATCAGGTCGCGGCTGGCGTCGCGGCGGACGAAGACCTTGAACATGGCCTCCCCCTCGCCGTTGAGGAACTGCACCGACAGGGAGCGCCGGCCGTGGAACTGGCGGTCGACGAAATAGATCGCCGCGCAGCGGTCGGCCTTGATGTGGCCGGCGATCGGGCTGTCGCCATGGATGTTGAAATAGCCGTGGCCGAAGCTGCCGGCCGGCAGGCTGCCGGTGCATTCCAGCACGATGTCGGCGGTGTGCACGATCAGCAGCACCTCGCCCCAGCCGGCCATTGCCGCCCAGACGTCGGCAAAGGCGTCGGCCGGAGCGGGCACGGCCGCCCCTGCCGGCAGGAGATCCAGCACGGTGCGCGGTGCAACGCCGGCCTTGGCGGCGATCGCCTCGACGACGCGTCGGGCTTCTCGGCCAGCGCCACCCGCGCCGCGGCAAGGGCCTCGGCAGCCGGCTCTGCGAGCATGGTCATCTTGCGTTTCTCCCCGATTCGCGCCGGCCATGCCCGTGACGGGCCGGTCGCGCCGTCATGTTGCTCCGGGCCGATGTCAGGCCGCCAGATCGCGGCGCACGCCGTCGCGGTCTTCCGAGATCACCACCTGGAATCCCTCGAAATGCGGGCCGGCGAGGTAGATCTTGTCCTTCGGGCCGCCGGCATTGGCATGTGCCAGGCGGAAGGCCTCCGACCTGGTCCAGGCCACGAAGTGGTCGTGGCTCTCCCAGATCGTGTGGGTCGCATACAGCGTGTGGTCCTCGGCCTCGGGTCCGCGCAGCAGGTGGAACTCGACATAGCCCGGCACGTCCTTGAGCCGGCCCTGACGGGTGGCCCAGATCGCCTCGAAGGTCTCCTCGTGGCCGGGAATGATGCGGAAGCGGTTCATGGCGATGTACATCGGGTCAAGCTCCTGTCGGTGGGCGACGGCGGCCTCGACGGGAGAGGCTGCGCCTCCCTGCCGAAACCTGCCACAACCCACGCCTGCAAACTGATGCCGCTCCCTGACGCGGAACCGGTCTCTCCTTGCGTCCATAGTGAAACATGAATATCAAAGTCAATAAATAACTTGCGAAGCGTTCGCAACTCTGGACCCATTCAAAACTGCCGGCCGGCCCGGCGCGTCGCAGGAGCCTGCCGCCATGCCTCACCGCCCGACTTTGCCACGTGGCGCAGCCCCGTCGTCCGCCAAGGGCCCCGGCCGGTGCCGCCGTCCGGCCGCCGCCGTTGCCGCGGCCGTGCTCGCGCTCGCCGCCCTTGCTGCCGGCCCGGCCACGGCCGGCGACGTGACCCCGCATCCCGAGGCCCGACGCATCGTGTCGGTCGGCGGCGCGGTTACCGAGATCCTGTTCGCCCTCGGCGCCGGCGACCGGATCGCCGCCGTCGACAGCACCAGCCTCCATCCGGACGCGGTCAGGGACCTGCCGGTCGTCGGCTACATGCGCCAGCTCGCCCCCGAGGGCGTCCTTTCGGTCGGCCCGGATCTGATCCTCGCCATCGAGGGCTCCGGCCCGCCGCCGGCGCTCGCGATCCTCCAGGCCGGCTCGGTGCCGGTCGAACTCGTGCCCGACGTCCCGACCCCGGCCGGCGTAGCCGGAAAAATCCGCGCGGTCGGGGCCGCCATCGGACGGGAGGCCGCCGCCGAGCCGCTCGCCGCCGCGGTCGAGGCCGAGTTTGCCGCGCTGGCGCGCGAGACCGCGGCCCTGCCCGAGGCCGGCCGCAAGCGCGTGCTGTTCGTGCTGTCGCTGGCCAACGGCCGGGTGATGGCCGGCGGACGCGGGACTGCCGCCGAGGCGATCGTCACGCTGGCCGGCGGCATCAATGCCGCCGACTTCGACGGCTACAAGCCGATGGTCGACGAGGCGGTGATCGCGGCCGCCCCCGACGTCGTGCTGGCCATGCGCCGCGGCGACCACGAAACGAGCGCGGCGGAGGTATTCGCCCTGCCGGCCTTCCGCGCGACGCCTGCCGCCGAACACGGGGCTTTCCTTGCCATGGACGGCGGCTATCTGCTCGGCTTCGGCCCGCGCGCGCCGGCCGCCGCCCGCGAGCTTGCGACCCGCCTCTACCCGGACCGGATCGGCGCGCCGTGAGCCTGTCCGGCTCCGCACCTCATGCGCCGCGCCTTGCACCGCGCCGGGCCGGCGACCGCCGCCGCACGGCGCGCGTGGTGATCGCCGGCTCGGCCCTGCTTCTGGTCGCCGCCGCGCTCGCGGCCGTCCTGACCGGCCCGTCGAACATCGCGGCCGCCAGCCTGTTCGCCGCCCTTGTCGGCGACGGGTCGGGTCTTTCCGCCCGCGATGCGATCGTGCTCCACGACGTGCGCCTGCCGCGCCTCGTGCTCGGCGCCCTTGTCGGCGCGGTGCTCGCCGTGTCGGGCGCCATGATGCAGGGCCTGTTCCGCAACCCGCTCGCCGACCCCGGCCTTGTCGGCGTCACGGCCGGGGCGACGGTGGCCGCCGTCGCGGCGATCGTGCTCGGCGAAGGGGCGCTGGCCGGCCTTGCCGCGCTGGCCGGCCTCTATTTCCTGCCCGCCGGCGCCTTCGTCGGCGCGCTCGGCGCGATGATCCTGCTCTACGCCATCGCCACCCGCGGCGGGCGCACCTCGATCGCGACCCTGCTGCTGGCCGGCCTCGCCGTCACCGCCGCCGCCAACGCGGTCACCGGCCTGATGATCTTCGCCGCCGACGACCAGCAACTGCGCGACGTCACCTTCTGGACCCTCGGCAGCCTCGGCGGCGCCACCTGGGGCCGCATCTCCGCCGTGCTGCCCTTCATCGCCCTGCTGCTGGCCGCGATCCCGCTGGTCGCGCGCGGTCTCGACGCGCTCGTGCTCGGCGAGGCCGAGGCGGTGCATCTGGGCACCGACGTCGAACGGCTGAAGCGGATCGTCATCGTCGGAGTCGCCGCCGCCTGCGGCGCGGCCGTGGCGGTGGCCGGCAGCATCGGCTTCGTCGGCATCGTCGTGCCGCATCTGCTCCGCCTCGTGATGGGGCCGTCGAACCGCCAGCTGCTGCCGGCCACGGCCCTGTGCGGCGCGGCGCTGCTGGTGGTGGCCGATGCGCTCTGCCGCATCCTCGTCGCTCCGGCCGAACTGCCGATCGGCATCCTCACCGCCCTGATCGGCGCCCCGGTGTTCGTTGTCCTGCTGCTCCGCCGCCATGGCGGCGGCCTGTGAGGATGCGGCGATGATCGACGGCCGCGACCTCGTCTTCGCCGTCCGCGACCGCCGCCTCGTCGACCGCGTGTCGCTTGCCGTGGCGGCGGGCACGGTCACCATCGTCGTCGGCCCCAACGGCGCCGGCAAGTCGACGCTGCTGCGGCTGCTTGCCGGCGACCTCGCGCCGACCTCCGGCCGCGTCACCCTCGACGGCACCGACCTTGCCCGCCTGAGCCCGTCGCAACTGGCCGGCCGGCGCGCCGTGCTGCCGCAGCAGGTGGCGCTCGCCTTTCCCTTCACCGTGGACGAGGTGGTGCGGCTCGGCGCCGACGCCGGCCGGCGCCACGTGCTGCGTCGATCCGGGGCCGGCGAACCGGGTCCATCCGAGGCGGATCTCGTCGAGACGGTGCTGGCCGAGGTCGGACTGCCCGGTTGGGGCGGGCGGCTCTATCCGCAGCTCTCCGGCGGCGAGCAGCAGCGCGTCCAGTTCGCAAGGGTGCTGGCGCAGGTTCATGACCCGGTGGTCGAAGGCCCGGACGGCAGCCCTCTGCCGCGCCTGCTGTTCCTCGACGAGCCGACCGCCAGCCTCGACATTCGCCACCAGATCGACCTCCTGGCGCGGGCGCGCCGCTGGGCGCGGGGCGGCGGCGCGGTGCTGGCGGTGATCCACGACCTCAACCTTGCCGCCGAATTTGCCGACCGGATCGTCGTGCTGTCCGGCGGGACGATTGCCGCCGAGGGACCGCCCGCGGCCACGCTCACCGACGCCGTGGTCGCGCGGGTGTTCGGCCTCTCCGGCATCGTCGGCCGCCTGCCGCCGCCGCATCTGCCCTATATACTGCCCCAGGCCCGTCTCTAGCCTGCGAGAACCGATCGCGCTTGCGCGGTCGCGCCCCGCGCGGCAGGATCGCGCCCGAACCGGCAGGCGCCCGATACCAAGACCTGACGCCGCCGGATGGAACGACGCGCAAGGCGCGGGAGAGATGACGTGGCAGGCTACCAGACATTCCAGTGGGACGACGCGTTCCGCCTCGACGACCAGCTGTCCGAGGAAGAGCGCCTGATCCGCGACACCGCCCGCGACTATGCGCAGGAGCAGCTCGCCCCCCGGGTGACCGCGGCCTATGCCACCGAGACCACCGATCCGGAGATCTTCCGCGAGATGGGCGCGCTCGGCCTGCTCGGCCTGACGCTGCCCGAGGACTACGCTGCGCCGGCGCTCCTATGTCGCCTACGGCCTCGTTGCCCGCGAGGTGGAGCGGGTCGATTCCGGCTACCGGTCGATGATGAGCGTGCAGTCCTCGCTGGTGATGTATCCGATCCACGCCTATGGCAGCGAGGAGCAGCGCCGCAAGTACCTGCCGAAGCTTGCCACCGGCGAGTGGATCGGCTGCTTCGGCCTGACCGAGCCCGACGCCGGCTCCGACCCCTCCGGCATGCGCACGCGCGCCGAGAAGATCGACGGCGGCTATCGCCTGACCGGCTCCAAGACCTGGATTTCCAACGCCCCGATCGCCGACGTCTTCGTGGTCTGGGCGAAGTGCGAGGCCGAGGGCGGGGCGATCCGCGGCTTCGTGCTGGAGAAGGGAATGGCCGGCCTGTCGGCGCCGAAGATCGAGAACAAGCTGTCGCTGCGCGCCTCGATCACCGGCGAGATCGTCATGGACGGCGTCGAGGTGCCCGACAGCGCGATGCTGCCGGACGTCTCCGGCCTGAAGGGCCCGTTCGGCTGCCTCAACCGCGCCCGCTACGGCATTTCCTGGGGCACCATGGGCGCGGCCGAGGCCTGTTTCCACACCGCAAGGCAGTATACGCTCGACCGCCGCCAGTTCGACCGGCCGCTCGCCGCCAACCAGCTCGTGCAGAAGAAGCTCGCCGACATGGCGACCGAGATCTCGCTCGGCCTTCAGGCCTCGCTGCGGGTCGGCCGCCTGTTCGACGAGGGCACGGTCGCGCCGGAGATGATCTCAATCGTCAAGCGCAACAACTGCGGCAAGGCGCTCGACATCGCCCGCACCGCCCGCGACATGCTCGGCGGCAACGGCATCTCCGGCGACTTTCCGGTGATGCGCCACATGATCAACCTCGAGACGGTCAACACCTACGAGGGCACCCACGACGTCCACGCCCTGATCCTCGGCCGGGCGATCACCGGCCTCTCGGCCTTCTGAGGACACGCCTCCGACCGGGCGGCGGCACGTGCGGCCGCCCGGCGCCGCGTTCTCGCAAGAATCATCGTATCTCTTGATCGAACGCAACCTGCCGGCGCCCGCAATCTGCGAGACTGGCCCGATGCAGGACACCGATCTTCCTTCCGTAGCCGACCTCTCCGCGCCCGGCCAGCCGGCTTCCGCAGGTCTCTCGTCAGCCGAGGCCGCCGCGGTTCTCGCGCGGGTCGGCCCCAACACGCTGCCGCAGCCGGCCGCACCCTCCCTGGCCAGGGTGTTCCTGCGCCAGTTCCTCAGCCCGCTGATCTACATCCTGCTGGCGGCGGCCGTGGTGTCGCTCAGCCTTGGCGACGCCGGCGACGCCGCCTTCATCGGCATCGTGCTGCTTCTCAACGGCCTGATCGGCACGGCGCAGGAATATTCCGCCGGCCGGGCCGCCGCCGCCCTGAAACAGCTCGAGGAGCCCCGGGCCCGGGTGGTGCGGGACGGCGCCGAGACGGAGATCGCGCCCGCGGCCTCGTGCCCGGCGACCTCGTGCTGCTGGAGGCCGGCGGCCGGGTGCCCGCCGACCTGCGCCTCGTCGCGGCCGACGACCTCCAGTGCGACGAATCCCTGCTGACCGGCGAATCGGTCGCCGTCCGCAAAGTCGCGACGACCCCTTCGGACGCGACGTCCGATCCGCGCCGCGGCGCCGCCTTTGCCGGCGCCCTCGTCACCCGGGGCCGCGGGCGCGGCGTCGTCAGCGCCACCGGCGGCGCCACCGAGGTCGGCCGCATCGCCCGCGACCTTGGCCGCGCGTCCCTGTCCCGGCCGCCGCTGATGATCCGGCTGGAGCGCTTCTCGCGCCAGATCGCGGTTGCCGTCGGCGTCGCGCTGCTGCTGCTGGTCGGCGTCGGGCTGCTGCGCGGCATGGGGCTGGAAACGCTGTTCATGATGGCGGTGGGCCTTGCGGTCAGCGCCATTCCCGAAGGCCTGCCGGTGGCGATCTCGATCACGCTGGCGATCGGCATGCGGCGGATGGCGAAGGCCAACGTGATCGTGCGCAACCTGCCGGCGATCGAGGCGCTCGGCTCCTGCACCCTGATCGCCACCGACAAGACCGGCACGCTGACCCTCAACGAACTCACGGTCACCGACGTCGTCCTCCCGGACGGCGCCCGCTACGTGTTCGCCGCCGGCCGGGACGGCGGTCTGCCCGTCGCCGATCCCGCCTCGCCGGCCGGGGCCGACGCGGAAACCGCGCTCGCCGCCCTGCTGCACGCCGCCGCCCTGCCCAACGACGGACGGCTGGTCGAGGACGCGGACGGCCTGCACGGCATCGGCGACACGGTGGATGTCGCGCTCCTGTCCGCCGCCCGGCGCGGCGGCCTGAACCACGAGGAGGTGCTGGACGCGCATCCCTCGCTCGCCCGCATTCCCTACGAGCCGGACCTGCGCTTTGCCGCCTCGTTCCACGCCGCACCGGACGCGGCCCGGCGGGTGCGGATCTTCGTCAAGGGTGCGCCGGAAACGCTGATCGCCATGGCCACAGGGATGGACACCGGCGGCCGTCCGGCGCCCATCGAGCGCGACCACCTGCTGCGGCAGAAGGAGGAGATGGCGGCGCGCGGCCTGCGCGTTCTCGCCTTCGCGCAGGGCGAGATCGAGGCCGAGCCGGATGGCGACTACGGCCACCGCCATCTCGCGGACCTCACCTTCCTCGGTCTTGCCGGCATGCAGGATCCCGTGCGTCCGGAGGTGCCGGGGGCGATCGCCGCCTGCCGCCGCGCCGGCATCAGCGTGGTGATGGTGACCGGCGACGATCCGGCGACCGCCGCCGCCATCGGCCGCGAGGCGGGGCTCGCCTTTTCGGACGACGAGATCGCGACCGGGGGCGAGGTCGCCTCGGCCGCGGCAGCCGGCGAGGCGGCGCTGGACGCGCTGGCCCGCCGCGCCCGGATCTATGCCCGCGTCGACCCGCCCCAGAAGCTGGCCATCGTGCTGGCGCTGTCGCGCATCGGCCATTTCGTCGCCGTCACCGGCGATGGCGTCAACGACGCGCCGGCGCTGAAACACGCCCATGTCGGCGTCGCCATGGGCCGCAAGGGCACCGACGTGGCCCGCGAGAGCGCCGACCTCATCGTCACCGACGACCATTTCGCCTCGATCGTCGAGGCATCCGCCAGGGCCGCACCGCCTATGGCAACATCCGCAAGGTGGTGTTCATGCTGGTCTCGACCGGCGTTGCCGAGGTGGTGCTGTTCCTCCTCGCCCTGCCGCTCGGCCTGCCGATGCCGCTCCTGCCGGTGCAGCTGCTCTGGCTCAACCTCGTGACCAACGGCATCCAGGACGTGGCGCTCGCCACCGAGAGGCCCGAGGGCGACGAACTCGCCCGGCCGCCGCGCCGGCCGGACGAGCCGATCTTCGACCGGCGGATGCTGCGCAAGATCCGCGATGCGGCGCTGGTCATGGGCGTCGGCGGCTTTGCCGTCTTCGCCCTCCTGCTCCATCTCGGCCGCAGCGAGGCGGAGGCGCGCAACCTGCTGCTGCTGCTGTTCGTGCTGTTCGAGAATGTCCAGACCTTCAACAGCCGCTCCGAACACCGCTCCGTGTTCCGCCAGCCGCTGTGGACCAATCCGCTGCTGCTCGGCGGCGTGCTCGCGGCGCAGGCGCTGCACATCGGCGCCATGCACATCGCGCCGCTGGCGGAGATCCTCGCCATCGGCCCGGTGTCGATCGCCGACTGGGCGATGATGCTCGCCCTGTCCGCCGTCCTGCTGCTGGTGATGGAGCTGGAGAAAGGACGTGACCGCAGATCGATGCCCTGACGTCCAAGGGTCCGGTCGCGGCGCCGGGTTTGCGCCGCGATGTGCGAACGGTCGCCGCGCAATAAGGGTGTTTCCGCCTCTCCTCCGTCATCGCCGGGCTCGACCCGGCGAGCCAATCGCCTCGCGGCAACGAACGCGGAATATGGGGAAGTGCTTTCGAAGCGATACGATACGTGGAAAACGTGCGGACAATCCATTGGGTTGCCGGGTCAGGCCCGGCACAGACGATAGAGAGGGTCCGGTCAAGGCGTACCGGAGAGACCTCCGCCGAGCAGCAGCCATGCCGGCAGCCACCTGAAAGGTCCGCGAGACTCAGTCCCCGGCCCCGCCGAGCAGCCGGGTCAGCTCCACCGCGTTGCGCACGCCCATCTTCTCGAAGATGCGCGCGCGGTGCACCTCGACGGTGCGCATGGCGACGCCGAGTTCGTCGGCGATCTGCTTGTTGAGCCGGCCGCCGAGCAGCAGCGGCAGCACCTCGGCCTCGCGCGGGGTGAGGTTCTTCAGCCGCGCCTCGAGCACGCCGCGCCCCGCCACCCGGCTGCGCCGGCTCTCCGCCTCGGCGAGCGCGGCGATCACCACGTCGACCAGTGCATTGTCGTTGAACGGTTTTTCCACGAAGTCGAAGGCGCCCTTCTTCAGCGCCTCCACCGCGATCGGCACGTCGGCGTGGCCGGTGAGGAAGATCACCGGCGTGCCGGCGTCGCGCCCCCGCAGCCGCTCGAAGGTCTCGATCCCGCCGAGTTCGCCCATCCGCACGTCCATCACCACGCAGCAGCAGCCCTCCGTCGACGCGGCCTCGAGGAAGGCCTCGCCGCTCGGCCACTCGCGGGTGACAAGACCGCGCGAGGCGAGCAGGAAGGCCAGCGAGTCGCGGATCGCCTCGTCGTCGTCGACGATGTGGACCAGCGCCCCGGCGGGCGGGGCGGCTGGGTGGCCGAGGGCGTGCGGATCGCTCATGCGGGCAGCGCCTCCTGCGGCAGTGGCAGCGTGACCGTGAACACCGTGCCCCCGCCGGTCCCAGGCCGGTGCACCAGCCGGCCGCGATGCAGCTCCACGATCGAGCGGCAGATGTTGAGGCCCATGCCCATGCCTTCGGCCTTGGTGGAGACGAAGGCGTCGAACAGGCGCGGCGCCACCTCCGCGTCGATGCCCGGCCCGGCGTCGGCGACCGTGATCGCCACCTCGCCGCTCTCGCGCCCGGCCCGCACCTCCAGAATGCGCGCCGCGGCGGGCATCGGCGCCATCGCCTCGGCGCCGTTGCGGATCAGGTTGATCAGCAGCTGTTCGATCAGGATCCGGTCGGCCACCACCGGCGGCAGGTCGGGTGCGACCACGGTGACGATGCGGACGCCGAGATTGCGCAGGTCGTCGGCGACGAAGGCGACCGTGTCCTCGATCACCGCGTCGAGGCGCATCAAAGAGAAGCGCGGCTCGCGCTTGCGCACGAAATCCTGGATCCGCCGGATGATCTGGCCGGCGCGGTCGGCCTGCTGGCTGAGCTTGCGCAGCGCCGTCAGCACCGGCTCGCGGTCGCCCCGCTCGGCGGACAGCATGTTGATCGAGCCGGCGGCATAGCTGGCGATCGCCGCCAGCGGCTGGTTGAGCTCGTGGGCGAGGGTGGAGGCCATCTCGCCGAGGGTGACGAGCCGGCCGGTGCGGGCCAGGCTTTCGGCCTGGGCGCGGGCGAACTCGGCCGCCGCCTTGCGGTCGGTGATGTCGATGATCGACCCCATCCAGCCGCGGTGGACGCCGGTGGCGTCGATCAGTGGCGCCTCGTAGACCAGCACGTCGAACTCGCTGCCGTCGGGGCGGCGGAAGCGGGTCTCGAAGCTTTGCGGCATCGGCGCGCTGCGGGCGAGTTCCGCGTGGCGGGCCATGGTCTCGGCCAGCCGGTCGTGGGTCCAGTAAGGCATCGGCGGCCGCAACCCGGTCAGCGCCTCGACCGGATGGCCGACCATGCGGGCAAAGGCGGCGTTGACGTAGAGGATGCGGCCCTCGTGGTCGCGGGCGCGCATGCCGATGGTGAGGCTGTCCTCCATCGCCCGCCGGAACACGGTCTCGCTCGCCAGCCGCTGCTCGATCCGCCGGCGCCGCGCCACATGGCGCTGCAGCACCACCAGCGACAGCACGGCCAGCAGCGCGAGGCCGACGATCGCCGCCACCAGCATCCGCGAGGAGAATTCCGAGGCGACCCGGTAGGGCGCGATCGACAGCATCAGCCCGCGCAGCGGCGGGTCGAAGCTGATCTCGTGGCGCTGGCGCGGATCGAGCGGCTCCACCCGCGCCTTCTCCACCAGCATCCGCCCCGAGGCGTCGGTGAGCCGCACCGCATAGCGCTCGGCGATCCACCACGGCACATGCCGGGCAATGAGCGTCTCGAGCGAGACCGTGGCGACGATCGCGCCGGCGCCCGGGCCCGCGCTCGCGGCCATGTCGACCACGGTGGCGCCTTCTGAACTCGTCCTGAGGTCGCCGTAGATCGGCCGCGCGGAGAGGCGCGTCATGCCGAGCACCCGGCGCACCGCCTCCGGCTGGCGGGCCGAGGCCGGCACGCTCGGCACCATGCCGACGAGACGGCGTCCGCGCCGAACCAGGCGATCGCCAGCACCTCCGGATTGTTGGCGACATGCAGTCGCGCCCGGTCGAGGACGGTCGCTGCCGGCATGTCGCCGCTGCCGGCATCGAGCGCGAGCCGGCGCACCATGTCCTCGTCGGTGGAGAGCTGGAAACGCAGGGTCTGCTCGACCCAGAGCGCATCGGAGAGCAGCCGGACCTTGGCCCTCTCGGCCTCGTCCTGGGCGAGCACGTAGAGCAGCGCGCCGGTGAGCGCGACCAGCAGCACGATGGCGACCGCCGGCATGGCGGCAAGCCAGGCGTCGCGCGCGCTGCGCGCCGGCGCCAGCGCCGCCGTTTCCGCCTCGCCGAGCAGGCTCGCCGGGTCGCTCACCTCTCCCCTCCCGCCAGGGTCCGGCCGTTGCGGATTTCCACAATAGCGCGGCCACCGGTTCCTTTCCTATTAGCTAGCACAGGATCGCGGCAGACAGGAGCCGCGAGCCGCGCGTCGCGACGGTCACGGAGGAACGGACCGTCGCATCGATGCACAGACCATGCTGTCGCAGCCGCCCTCGGCCGAAAGAGCCGGAACGGGCGGCGCGACCAACGGGAGGATACGTTCATGATCAGCCGTCGCAGCGCCGTCAAGGCGCTCGGAACCCTTGCCGTGGCCCTTGCGGTCACCACCGCCGGCCCGGCGCTCGCCGCCGATCCCATCGTCATCAAGTTCAGCCATGTCGTCGCGCCGGGCACGCCGAAGGGCAAGGGCGCCGAGAAGTTCAAGGAACTCGCCGAGAAATACTCGAACGGCGCCGTGACCGTCGAGGTCTACCCGAACTCGCAGCTCTACAAGGATAAGGAAGAGCTGGAGGCGCTGCAGCTCGGCGCGGTGCAGATGCTGGCGCCGTCGCTGGCAAAGTTCGGTCCGCTCGGCGTGCGCGACTTCGAGGTCTTCGATCTGCCCTACATCTTCCCGGACTACGACGCCCTGCACAAGGTGACCTACGGTGCCGTCGGCAAGGAGCTGTTCGCCAAGCTCGAGGACAAGGGCATCACCGGCCTTGCCTACTGGGACAACGGCTTCAAGATCATGAGCGCCAACTCGCCGGTGAAGGTGCCGGACGACTTCCTCGGCCTCAAGATGCGCATCCAGTCGTCGAAGGTGCTGGAAGCGGAGATGAACGCGCTCGGCGCCGTGCCGCAGGTGATGGCCTTCTCCGAGGTCTACCAGGCGCTGCAGACCGGCGTCGTCGACGGCACCGAGAACCCGCCGTCGAACATGTACACCCAGAAGATGCACGAGGTGCAGAGCCACGCCACGCTCTCCAACCACGGCTATCTCGGCTATGCGGTGATCGTGAACAAGAAGTTCTGGGACGGCCTGCCGGACGACGTGCGCGCCAACCTCGACAAGGCCATGCTCGAGGCGACCGAATACGCCAACAGCATCGCCAAGGAAGAGAACGAGGCGGCGCTGGCGGCGATGAAGGAAGCCGGCCGCACCGAGTTCCACGAGATGACCGAGGACGAACGCGCCGCGTGGGTCAAGGCGCTCTCGCCGGTCCACGACGAGATGGCCGAGCGCATCGGCGCGGAGCTGATCGCCAAGGTCAAGGCCGAAACCGGCGCCATGTGAGGGAAGGGGGGGCCGCGCATTGCGGCGGCGCCCCCGGACCCCCTCATCCGGCCCTTCGGGCCACCATCTCCCCGGTGGGGAGAAGGGCAACCTGGGGCACCGCCGAGGGCAGATGCGGCCAGCTTCAGTGGCAGGGCCGAAGCTCGGAATTACCCTTCTCCCCCACGGGGAGAAGGTGGCCTCCCCGGGTCTGGCCTCTGGCCAGCCCGAGGACAGGCTCCACGCCGGATGAGGGGGGTGCCGCAGCCTCGCCGCGCCCTCGTGCACCCTACACGAAAACATTCCGAACGTTCCGGCAGGGGATCCCGCCATGCTCCGTCTTCTCGATCGCCTCGAAGAGGTCCTGATCGCGACGCTGATCGCGCTTGCGACGGTCATCATCTTCGCAGCCGTCGTCCACCGCTACTCGCTGACCGTGGTCGCGGGCCTGATCGGCACCGGCCGCGCCCACGACATGGTCTGGCTCGCCGACGCGCGCGCGCCGCCTACATGTCGCTGCGCCAGATCAATCTCGTCTGGGCCCAGGAGCTCTGCATCATCCTCTTCGTGTGGATGGCGAAGTTCGGCGCGGCCTACGGCGTGCGCACCGGCATCCACGTCGGCATCGACGTGCTGATCAACCGCATGCCGCCGCGCCGCCGCGCCGGCTTCATCCTGTTCGGCCTTCTGGCCGGGGCGCTGTTCACCGGCATCATCGGCACGCTCGGCGCCAATTTCGTCTGGCACATGGCGCAGACCGACGCGACCTCGGTCGACCTCGAGATGCCGATGTGGGCGGTCTACCTCGCGATCCCGCTCGGCTCCTACCTGATGTGCTTCCGCTTCCTGCAGGTCGCGGTCGGCTTCATGCGCACCGGCGAACTGCCCCACCACGACCACGGCCATGTCGAGGGCGTCGACGAGGACGCCGCCGCCGCCGCCATCGCGGCCAGCCCGCTCACTCCGAAGGACCGCTGAGCCATGAACGCCTCCCTCATCTTCGGCGGGCTGATCGCGCTCATGCTGACCGGCATGCCGATCTCCATCGCCCTCGGCCTCACCGTTCTCGTCTTCCTCTTCACCATGACCGCGGTGCCGATCGACACCGTGGCGCTCAAGCTGTTCACCGGCATCGAGAAGTTCGAGATCATGGCGATCCCTTTCTTCATTCTCGCCGGCAACTTCCTGACCCACGGCGGCGTCGCCCGGCGGATGATCAACTTCGCGACCTCGATGGTCGGCCACTGGCACGGCGGCCTCGGCCTTGCCGGCGTCATTGCCTGCGCCCTGTTCGCCGCCGTCTCCGGCTCGTCGCCGGCCACTGTCGTCGCCATCGGCTCGATCATCCTGCCGGCGATGGTGCGCCAGGGCTTTCCCAAGCAGTTCGGCGCCGGCGTCATCACCACCTCGGGCGCGCTTGGCATCCTGATCCCGCCGTCGATCGTGATGGTGATGTATGCGGTGGCGACCTCCGGCATGCAGGTGACGGGGCCGGACGGCAACATCGTCTCGTCCGCCTCGGTCGGCCAGCTGTTCATGGCCGGCGTGATCCCGGGCCTGATGCTCGCCACGCTGCTCGGCGTCACCACCTGGCATCGCGCCCGCAAGTTCGGCTATCCGCGCCTTCCCAAGGCGTCCTGGGCCGAGCGCTGGATCGCCTTCCGCAAGGCGATGTGGGGCCTGCTGCTGATCATCATCGTCATCGGCGGCATCTACACCGGCGTGTTCACGCCCACCGAAGCGGCGGCGATGAGCGCGGTCTACGCCTTCATCATCGCGGTGTTCGTCTACCGCGACATGAAGCTGGCCGATGTGCCGAAGGTGCTGCTGTCGTCGGCCAACATGTCGGCGATGCTGCTCTACATCATCACCAACGCCGTCCTGTTCTCGTTCCTGATGACCCACGAGAACATCCCGCAGGCGCTCGGCGAATGGATGGTGGCGACGGGCCTGTCCTGGTGGATGTTCCTGATCGCCGTGAACCTGATCCTGCTGGCCGCCGGCAACTTCATGGAGCCGTCGTCGATCGTGCTGATCATGGCGCCGATCCTGTTTCCGGTGGCGGTGAGGCTCGGCATCGACCCGGTCCACTTCGGGATCATGATCGTCGTCAACATGGAGGTCGGCATGTGCCATCCGCCGGTCGGCCTCAATCTCTATGTTGCCTCCGGCATCACGCGGATGGGCATCACGGAGCTGACGGTGGCGGTGATGCCGTGGCTGCTGACGATGCTCGGCTTCCTCGTCGCGGTCACCTACATCCCGGAGATCTCGCTGTTCCTGCCGCGGATGCTCGGGATGATGTGAGGCCGTCGCGCCGGTCGCGCGGGCGCACCCCCACCTGGACGACACGGCCTGCAGGCGCGGAACCTCCCGCGCCTGCAGCTTTTTTCGCAGAATGCGACGGGTAACGGGCTTTTAACCTCGATCGCAATTCTCTCGCCGGAATCCTTAGAATTTGAATCGAATTTGGAGGTTGTGAACCATCGCAGGGCTTTGATCGGCCGCGGGCCGGTATCGTGCCGGCCGGTCGGAAAGTGCTCGCCCCGCCATGACGTCCAGACTTCTCACCGTCGCCTTCGCCCTTGCGGCCCTCGTCTTCCTCGCGCTCGTGGCCCAGCCGGTCGGCGCGGCGGGCCAGCTCGTGGTGGGCATGACCCTCGTTGCCGCGATGCTGCTGATCTGGCCGCTGGCGCGCAAGGGCGCCGGACGCCTGCTGTTCGTCGCCCTCGCCCTCGGGGTGGTCGGCCGCTACGTCTACTGGCGCTCGACCTCGACGCTGCCCGATCCGTCCGACCTCGTCGACTTCATCCCCGGCGTCCTGCTCTACGGCGTCGAGATGTTCTCGGTGCTGATGCTGTTCGTCAGCCTGTTCGTGATTGCCGATCCGAAGGAGCGCGCCGAGATCCGCGTCGATGACGACGCCGACCTGCCGACCGTCGACGTGTTCGTGCCGAGCTACAACGAGAGCGCCGACCTGCTGGCGACCACCCTCGCCGCCGCGGTCGCCATGGACTATCCGGCGGAGAAACTCCGCGTCTATCTCCTCGACGACGGCGGCACCGACCAGAAGTGCCAGTCCGACGACCCGGTCACCGCCCATGCGGCCCGGGCCCGCCGCACCGAATTGCGCGAGCTCTGCCGCGACCTCGGCGTCACCTATCTCACCCGCGAGAAGAACGTGTCGGCCAAGGCCGGCAACATGAACGCCGCCCTGCCGCGCACCACCGGCGACCTGGTCGCGGTGTTCGACGCCGACCACGCCCCGGTGCGCAGCTTCCTGCGCCTGACGGTCGGCCACTTCCTCGAGGATCCGCGGCTGTTCCTCGTCCAGACACCGCATTTCTTCCTCAACCCCGACCCGATCGAGAAGAACCTCTCGCTGTTCAAGTCGATGCCCTCGGAGAACGAGATGTTCTACGGGGTGATCCAGAAGGGTCTCGACCGCTGGAACTCGGCCTTCTTCTGCGGTTCGGCCGCCCTCCTGCGCCGCGCGGCGCTGGAGGATGCCGGCGGCTTCGACGGCGTGACCATCACCGAGGACTGCGAGACGGCGCTGACGCTGCACGCGCGCGGCTGGAACAGCCGCTACATCGACACGCCGCTGATCGCCGGGCTGCAGCCGGAGACCTTCTCCTCCTTCATCGGCCAGCGCTCGCGCTGGTGCCGCGGCATGATGCAGATCCTGATCCTGAAGAACCCGCTGTTCCGGGCCGGCCTCAGCCTCGCCCAGCGCGTCTGCTACCTGTCGTCGAGCCTGTTCTGGCTGTTCTCGATCACGCGCATGACCTTCGTGGTCGCCCCGCTGCTGCACATCTTCTTCTCGCTGGAGATCTACGAGGCCAACCTCCAGGAGTTCATCGCCTACACCTGCGTCT
The DNA here is from genome assembly GCF_001720135.1 of Methylobrevis pamukkalensis. Lineage (GTDB taxonomy): Bacteria > Pseudomonadota > Alphaproteobacteria > Rhizobiales > Pleomorphomonadaceae > Methylobrevis > Methylobrevis pamukkalensis. The sequence goes on along the minus strand of NZ_MCRJ01000030.1, from coordinate 879 downwards.
ACATGCTCGCCAACATGATGCTGCAGAACTACCTGTTCGGCCGCGTCCGCTGGCCGTGGATGTCCGAGCTCTACGAATACGTGCAGTCGGTCTATCTCACCCGCGCGATCGTCTCCGTGGTGCTCAACCCGCGCCGGCCGACCTTCAACGTCACCGCCAAGGGCCTGACGCTCGACCGCGAGCAGCTGTCGGAATTCGCGCTGCCCTATTTCGCGATCTTCGGCCTGCTGCTCGTCGCCGCCGGCGTCGCCGGCCTGCGCTGGTGGATGGAGCCGGCCTCGCGCGACCTCCTCGCCGTGGTCGGCCTGTGGAACGGCCTCAACCTGCTGATCGCCGGCCTTGCGCTCGGCGTCGTCTCCGAGCGGGCCGAGCGGCGGCGCAACCAGCGGCTCGACATCTCGCGCAAGGGCGTGCTCACCCTGGCCGGCACGCCGTTCCCGGTGCTCGTGGAAGACGTCTCCTCCGGCGGCGCAAGGGTCCGCCCGCTCGGCCAGCGCCCGCAGATGGCGCGGGTCGGCGGCTCGATCGGCAGCCTGTCGATCCAGTCGGGCGAGACCGCCGCGATCACCACGCTCAACGTCGCGGTGCGCCGCAACGTCCACGACGAGCGCGGCCTCAGCCTCGGCGCGAGTTCCTCGAACTGTCGGCCACCCAGTACCGGATCGTCGCCGACCTGATGTATGCGGACGGCGCGCCGCTGACGAAATTCCGCGACGGCCGGCGCCGGCCGATCGGCATCCTCGGCGGCTCGCTGCGCTTCCTCGGCTGGAGCCTGTCCAACATCCTGCGCGGCCTTGCGGTCGCCGGCCGCCGCGGCCCCGCCGCCACGGCCGCGGTTGCCCCGGCCCCGCAGGCCCAGCCGGCGGCGCCGACGCCGCC
>NZ_MCRJ01000029.1 GCF_001720135.1 Methylobrevis pamukkalensis | reverse complement strand
ACCACTCTGGCAGGCCGTGATACGGACGGCCGGAAGACGAAGCGCCGGTGAAGGCCACCATCCCTCCCCCTTGTGGGGAGGGTGGCCCGTCCGCAGGACGGGTCGGGAGGGGAACCCCACGATCACATCAGCCTCGATGAGGTTCCCCCTTCCCCTCACACCAGCATCGACATCGGCTTCTCGATATACCCCTTGATCACCGAGATCAGTTCCGCCGACAGCGCACCGTCGAGGCAGCGGTGGTCGGAGGTGAGCGTGATGCTCATCACCGTGGCGACCGCCAGCTGGCCGTTCTTGACCACCGGACGCTGCTCGCCGGCGCCGACCGCGAGGATCGAGGCGTGCGGCGGGTTGATCACCGCCGTGAAGTCCTTCACCCCGTACATGCCGAGGTTGGAGATCGCGGTGGTGCCGCCCTGGTATTCCTCGGGCTTCAGCTTGCGGTCGCGGGCGCGCTTGGCCAGATCCTTCATCTCGTTGGAGATCGCCGACAGCGTCTTCAGCTCCGCCTTGCGCACGATCGGGGTGATCAGGCCCCGGTCGGGCAGCACGGTGGCGATGCCGATGTCGACGTTGCGGTGCTTGACCATCGCACCCTCGGTCCAGGAGACGTTGGCGTCCGGCTTGGCCTTGAGCGCCATCGCCATCGCCTTGATCACCATGTCGTTGACCGACAGCTTGTAGGCCGGCTTGCCGTCGATCTCGGGGGCCGCCGCGTTGAGCTGGGCGCGCAGCGACAGGAGGTCGTCGATCAGGCAGTCGACGGTGATGTAGAAGGCCGGCACCTGCTGGCGGGCCTCGGTCATCCGCCGCGCGATCACCTTGCGCATGCCGTCATGCGGCACGAGGTCGTAGGAGCCTTCCTCGAACAGCTTGAGGATCGCGGCATCCGACGCCGGTGCCGACATGGCCGGCGCGGCAGCGGGCGCGACCGGTGCGGGAGCGGCAGCCGAGGGGCTCGGCGCCGGCGCGGCGGCGGGCTTGGCACCCGGCTTCGCACCCTCCACGTCCTTCAGCACGATCCGGCCGTGCGGGCCGGTACCGGCGACGGCGGCCAGATCGATGCCCTTTTCCTTGGCCACGCGGCGGGCGAGCGGCGAGGCGAAGATGCGCGCCGCGCCATTGGACGCCGGAGCCGGCGCGGCGGCCGGCGACGCCGGCTTCGCCTCGGCGGCCTCTGCCTTGGGCGCATCCGCCTTGGCCGGTTCCGCCTCGGACTTGGCCGGAGCGGGGGCCGGAGCCGCGGCCGCCTTGGGCGCCTCGCCTGCGGCAGCGTCCGCCACGTCCTCGCCTTCGCCGGCGAGGATCGCGATCAGCTCGTTGACCGCGACGTCGGAGGTTCCCTCCGGCACCACGATCTTCGCGACGGTGCCCTCGTCGACGGCCTCCACTTCCATGGTGGCCTTGTCGGTCTCGATCTCGGCAATGACGTCACCGGAGGCGACCTTGTCGCCCTCCTTCACCAGCCACTTGGCGAGATTACCCTTCTCCATCGTGGGAGACAGGGCCGGCATCAGGATGTTGATCGGCATCGGATCCCCCTCAGGTGCGGTAGGTCACGGCCTTCACGGCGGCGATGATCTCGCCGACGTTCGGCAGCGCCAGCTTCTCGAGGTTGGCGGCGTAGGGCATCGGCACGTCCTTGCCGGTCACGCGCAGCACCGGAGCGTCGAGCCAGTCGAAGGCATCGACCATCAGCCGGGCGACGATCTCGGCGCCGACGCCGGACTGCGGCCAGCCCTCTTCCACCGTCACGCAGCGGCCGGTCTTCTTGACCGATTCCACAATCGTCGCGCTGTCCATCGGGCGGATGGTGCGCAGGTCGATCACCTCGGCCTCGATGCCCATGCCGGCGAGTTCGTCGGCGGCCTTCAGGGCATAGCTCATGCCGATGCCGAAGGAGACCAGCGTGACGTCCTTGCCCTTGCGGTGGATCTTCGCCTTGCCGATCGGCACCACGAAGTCGTCGAGCCGGGGCACGTCGAAGGTCTGGCCGTAGAGGATCTCGTTCTCGAGGAAGATCACCGGGTTGGGATCGCGGATCGCCGACTTGAGCAGGCCTTTGAAGTCGGCCGCCGTGTAGGGCATCACCACCTTCAGGCCCGGCACGTTCGAATACCAGGCCGCATAGTCCTGGCTGTGCTGCGCACCGACCCGGGCGGCGGCGCCGTTCGGGCCGCGGAACACGATCGGGCAGCCCATCTGGCCGCCGGACATGTAGAGCGTCTTGGCGGCCGAGTTGATGATGTGGTCGATCGCCTGCATGGCGAAGTTGAACGTCATGAACTCGACGATCGGCCTCAGACCGGCATAGGCCGCGCCGACGCCAAGGCCGGCAAAGCCGTGCTCGGTGATCGGCGTGTCAATCACGCGGCGGGCGCTGAACTCCTGCAGCAGGCCCTGCGTGACCTTGTAGGCGCCCTGATATTCGGCAACCTCCTCGCCGATGACGAACACGCTCTCGTCGCGGCGCATCTCCTCGGCCATGGCGTCGCGCAGCGCCTCGCGCACCGTGGTCGGCACGAAGTCGGTGCCGGCCGGGATCTCCGGCGTGTCGGCCACGTCCGTCTTCGGCTGGGCCGGCACGGAGGCGGGCGACACCGACTTGGACACCGGCTCCTCGGGAATCTCGCGCACCGGGTCGGCGGGCTTTTCAACCGGCGCTTCGGTGACGGCTTCCGGCGCGGGCGCGGACTTGGCGGCGTTGTCGAGGGCGCCCTCGTCCTCGCCTTCGCCGAGCAGGATCGCGATCGGCGTGTTGACCTTCACGCCCTCGGTGCCCTCCTCGACGAGAATGCGGCCCATCGTGCCCTCGTCGACGGCCTCCACTTCCATGGTGGCCTTGTCGGTTTCGATCTCGGCGATCACGTCACCGGACGTGACGCTGTCACCCGGCTTCTTCAGCCATTTGGCAAGCTTGCCCTCTTCCATGGTCGGAGAGAGCGCCGGCATCAGGATTTCGGTCGGCATCGGCGTTTCCCCTCGATCACTTCAGAATGTCGGTCCAGAGCTCGGCAACATCCGGCTCCGGATCGACAGTGGCGAAGTCGGCCGATTCGGCGACGATCGCGCGTACGTCCTTGTCGATGGCCTTGAGGTCGTCCTCGCCGGCCCATTCGTTCTCGATCAGCCGCAGGCGCACCTGCTCGATCGGGTCGTGGTCGGTGCGCATCTTCTGCACCTCGTCCTTCGACCGGTATTTCGCCGGGTCCGACATCGAGTGGCCCCGGTAGCGGTAGGTCTGCATCTCGAGGATGTAGGGGCCGTTGCCCTCGCGGCACCACTTCACGGCCCGCTCGCCGGCGGCCTTCACCGCCCGCACGTCCATGCCGTCGACCTGCTCGCCCGGAATGGCGAAGGAGAGGCCGCGCTTGGAGAAGTCCGTCTGGGCCGAGGCGCGGTTCACCGCGGTGCCCATGGCGTACTTGTTGTTCTCGATGATGTAGATGACCGGCAGCTTCCACAGCTCGGCCATGTTGAAGCTTTCGTAGACCTGGCCCTGGTTGGCCGCGCCGTCGCCGAAATAGGCGAGGGTGACGGTGTCCTGGCCGCGGTACTTGTTGGCGAAGGCGAGACCCGTGCCGAGCGAGACCTGCGCGCCGACGATGCCGTGTCCGCCGAAGAACTGCTTCTCCCGGCTGAACATGTGCATCGAGCCGCCCTTGCCCTTGGAATAGCCGCCGGCGCGGCCGGTGAGCTCGGCCATCACGCCCTTCGGGTCCATGCCGGTCGCCAGCATGTGGCCGTGGTCGCGGTAGCCGGTGATCACCTGGTCGACGCCGTCCTTCACGCACATCTGCATGCCGACGACGACCGCTTCCTGGCCGATGTAGAGGTGGCAGAAGCCGCCGATGAGACCCATGCCGTAGAGCTGGCCGGCCTTTTCCTCGAAGCGGCGGATCAGGAGCATGTCCCGGTAGGCCTTGAGCTCCTCGTCGCGGGACAATGTCGCGAGATCGGGAGCGGAATTCTTTTTCGGAGACGAAGTCGTTGCAGCGGAGGACCGCGTGCGTCCTCTCTTCTGGGCGGTTGCGCGCTCGGCCATGGGGCCCTCCCGTTCATTCCGTCGGCATTTTCGTAAACGCCTGAGCAGCGGCAAGCTATCGCAGACGCCGCGCCAATCCAAGTGACATTATGAACGGCATGGTGCCCATGCAGGAATTGCAGAGCATTGAAATACATGATTGTTTTGCACTTGAACCAAAAGGCGGTTCATTTCGCGTGATTTACCGATTTCGAGTTAAATGCAGCTTTTTGCGGTGCAATAGTGCCACTTTGCGATGCAGCATCCATCGCTCATGTCCGCCCCTTCCGGGGGAGACGAGCAGGGGTGCGGAGCCGCGGGCGGAGCGGCGTCGGACCGTCGACGACCGCGGGGCGATGTCACTCGGCGCGCGGGCGCAGGATCACGAGATCGTTCGGGGAGACATAGTTCAGCGCCTCGCGGGCGCGGATGTCGAGCAGGTCGCGGTCGATGGCGGGGCCGGACAGGAGCGCGACGCGCTTTTCCATGTCGCGGCGCTCGGTCTTCAGCCGGTCGAGCTGGGTGCGCAGATGCGAGGCCCGGCTTTCGACCAGCGCCCGGCCGGCGATGCCGTATTCGCCATGGAAGGCATGATAGGCGAAATAGCCGAGGAACAGCGCGGTCACGGCCGGCAATGCCAGACGACGCAGTCTGGACGGTCTGTACTGACGGGTTGCCATCGAACTCATGATACTGCCGCAATGCCCGAAAAAGAGGTGCTCGACATTCGGGAATCGTGCACCGACAGGGTAAAGACTGCGTTAGCAAGACGTGCCGGAACGAGGCCCTGCCCTGCGAATTCGGCATGGCCACGATCAGGCCCTCGCGCAAACCGGCGTTTTGCGCAACGCCGGGCGTGACGGCCGGCGGCATTGCCCGTCATCCGCCTGCCCCTGCCCATCGTCGACATTGCGCGGCCTGCATGCTTCGTGGAAGATCGCGCCGGCTCGGCCGTCGTCCATGAGACCGACGGTGCAGGACCCGGGCCGGGGCTCGGCCTTGCGGGCATTGCGCGTTCGACCGGGCGCGCGCACCGTGCCCTCCGGCGATCGGCCGGATGCGGCGCAGATGTTGAAGGAACCGGATTTGTCGCTGTTCGACATGCTCGTTGGCCCGCCGCCGCTGATCCGGGAAGACGTGGGCAAGAGACATCTGGTTGCCGCCTATCCCGCTCCCTATCACGGGAGTCGCAACCATTTGCGCCTTCTGATCCAGGCCCGCCGCGACTTCCTCTGGATCTGGCGCCGCAAGGACTACGGCAACAGCTACAACCAGATGCGCCTGCTGGGCCGCCAGGTGGTGGTGGTCAACGCCCCCGAGGGTGTGAAGCAGGTGATGGCGAGCAACCACGAGAACTACGAGCGCAAGAGCCCGCAGATGCGGCGTGCGCTGGAATATCTGCTCGGCGACGGCCTGTTCATTTCCGACGGCGCCACCTGGCGCCAGCGCCGGCCGCTGGTCACCGACATCGTTCACAAGAACCGCGTGCCGCAGTTCGGCCGGGTGATGGAGGTCGTCACCGGCGAGATGGCCGAGCGCTGGGCGCAGCTTCCACCGGGCACGCCGGTCAACGCCCTCGTCGAGATGGCCTCGCTGACCGCCGAGATCATCTCGCGCTCCGTGTTCGGCAACGATCTCGGCCACGACAATGCGGTCGAGGTGATCGAGGGCTTTTCCAGCTACCAGCGGCTGATCGATTCTCTCAACATCGGCTATTTCCTCGGTGCCGACGAAGGCTGGCCGGTGTGGCGCACCCCGCGGCTCAAGGCCGCCGTCGGCAGGGTGCACCGCGTGATCGACAAGGTCATCGACGACCACATGGCCGGGCGCGGCGACCACGAGGCCATGGTCGACCTGCTCGTTCGCCGCCAGCAGAAGAACCCGGAACTCGGCCTCGACCGGCAGGCGCTGCGCAACGAGGCGGCGACGATCTTCATGGCCGGCCACGAGACCACGGCCGCGACCCTGACCTGGGCCTGGTATCTGCTCGGCACCGCGCCGTGGTCGGAAAAGCACGTCCTGCGCGAGATCCAGGAGGTCTGCGGCGACCGGGCGCCCACCGTCGAGGACGTGCCGAATCTCCAGTATTGCCGCGCGGTGATCGAGGAAACCCTGCGGCTCTATCCGCCGGTGCCGATCCTGGCCCGGCAGGCGAAGGCGGCCGACCGGCTCGGGCCTTACGACATCAAGCCGGGCTCGCTGGTCATGGTGGTGCCGTGGCTGCTGCACCGCAGCCACGATCTGTGGGAGAACCCGCATCATTTCATGCCCGACCGCTTCCTCACCGGGCGGCCGACGCCCTACACCTATGTGCCCTTCGCGATCGGACCGCGGATCTGCCCGGGATTGCAGTTCGGTCTGACGGAGGCCATCCTGTGCCTCGCGATCCTGATCCAGCGCTTCCGGGTGCGGGTGGTGCCGGGCACGAAGGTGGAACCGGCCTGCCGGCTGACGCTTCGCCCGCGCGGCGGATTGCCGGTCACGGTCGAGCGGCGCTGAGGGAGACGCAGATGCGCACGAAGGATCCTTCGGCGGGCCAGACGGGCCGCAAGGCATGGCGCTGGTCGGCGCCCGAGGCCCCGCCGCTGTCCGACCTTGGCGCCGGGCGCGACGGCCGCCGGCGCTGGTGGCGCTGGCACGTCACCGACAACCTCCGCAACCTCGCCGATCTCGCCGTGCATTTCGGCCTGAAGCTGGTGCCGATCGAGGTCTGCTCGGGCATCGGCGCCCGCCTCGGCCGCTTCGTCATCCCGCGCTACCACAAGCCCGCCGTCAACCGCGCCCGGACCAACCTGCGCCGGCTGAAGCCGGACTGGACCGACGTGGAGATCGAAGCCGCCCTCACCCGCAACTGGGACAACCAGGGCCGGCTGATGACCGAATTCTCCGTCATCGACAGGCTGGTGGAAAAGGGCCGGGTCGACTTCATCAACACCGACAGCGCGGAGGCCGCCGGCAAGGCCGGGCCGGTCATCCTGCTGGCGCTCCACCTCGGCAACTGGGAGGTGCTGGCGCCGGCGATGATCAGCCTCGGCATCACGCCGACCGACAACCACGTGCCGCCCATCGGGCGCGCCCGCGCCTGGATCGCCGACCGGGTCCGCACCCGGATCGGCCTCAAGTTCCTGCCGCCCGGCGTCGAAGCCGTGCGCCCGGCCATCCGCATCCTGCGGGCGGGCGGGTCGATCTCGATGTTCGCCGACGAAGGCTTCCAGAAGAAGATCATGGCGCCCTTCTTCGACCGCGAGCCGCACCTGGAGGGCAACCTCGCCATTGCGGTGCGGCTGGCCCGCCTGACCGACGCCACGATCTGCCTCGGCTACGCGCGGCGCACGAAGGGCTGCCGCTTCGAGGTTCACGGCATCGCCACGCTCAAGCTGCCGCCGACGGACGACGTGGCCGGACGCCTGCGCGACGACGTGCTCCTGCTCAACTCGCTGATCGAGCCGGTCATCCTCGACCATCTCGACCAGTGGTATTTCCTCGACAACCGCCTGTGAATCCGCGATCAGACATCATGCGCCGCACGCACCCCGCATCGCCGAAGCCGCCGCTCGCGCGAGGGGCCGTTCCCTCCGGCCGCCCGGCATGCGCCCGAACGGAGACGCCGCGCCGATGAGATCACTGCTGCCGAGGGTCGATCCGCCGCGCATCATCGAGGACAAGGGCCCGGACTTCTTCGAGCCGGCCCACCCCGAGCCGCTGTCCGGCCCGCGCAACTACCTGAAGCTGTTCCTGCTGGCCCGGCAGGACTATCTCTCCGTGTTCCGTCGCCGCGACTATTCCAGCCGCAACTCGGAAATGCGCCGCTTCGGCCGCCAGCTCGTGCTGGTGAACGCGCCCGAGGAGGTCAAATACGTCCTCGCCACCCGCAACGACAATTTCGAGCGCAAGAGCCCGCAGATGCGGCGCGCGCTGGAATATCTGCTCGGCGACGGCCTGTTCATCTCCGACGGCGAGACCTGGAAGCAGCGCCGGCCGCTCGTGTCCGACATCGTCCACAAGAACCGCGTGCCGCAGTTCTCCCGGCACATGGTCGACTGCTCGGCCGAGCTGTCCGAGCGCTGGTCGGGCCTCGAGAAGGGCCAGGTGGTGGACGTCCTCGCCGAGATGGCCGGCCTCACCGCCGAGATCATCTCGCGCGCGGTGTTCGGCGACGATCTCGGCCGCGAGAGCGCCACCGAGGTGGTCGAGGGCTTCGGCAGCTACCAGAGCCTCGTCGACAACATCAACCTTGCCTATGTGCTCGGCTTCGACAACGGCCTGCCGCTGCTGCGCACCCCGCGCCTGCGCCGCGCCGTGATGCGGGTGCGCCGGGTGATCGACCGCGTGGTCTCGGCCCATCTGGAAGGCCGCACCCAGGACGACTCCATGATCGAGCTCCTGATCCGCCGCCAGCGGCGCAATCCCGAGCTCGGTCTTGACGGGGAAGCGCTGCGCAACGAGGCGGCGACGATCTTCATGGCCGGCCACGAGACCACGGCCGCGACGCTGACCTGGGCCTGGTATCTGCTGGCAAACGCCCCCTGGGCGGAAACGGCGCTTCACGCGGAGATCGAGCGTGTCTGCGGCACCCGGCCGCCCGGCATCGACGACGTGCCGCAGCTCGACTACTGCCGCTCCATCATCGAGGAGACGCTGCGGCTCTACCCGCCGGTGCCCCTGCTCGGGCGACAGGCGCGCGATGCGACCGGGTCGGCGACATCGACGTGCGGCCGGCCGCCCTCGTCACCGTCTCGCCCTGGCTGCTCCACCGCAACCACGACATCTGGGACCGGCCGCATCACTTCGTGCCCGAGCGCTTCCTCGGCGCGGCCCGGCCCGTGCCCTATTCCTACATTCCCTTCGCGATCGGCCCGCGCATCTGCGCCGGCCTGCAATTCGGCCTCGTGGAATCGATCCTGTGTCTGGCCAGCCTCGCCCAGCGGTTCAAGGTGCGGATGCGCCCGGCACTTCGGTGCGGCCGATGTCGCGGCTGACGCTGCGGCCGCAGGGCGGCCTGCCGGTCACCATCCATCCGCGGTGAGACGATGCGCACCAAACCGCCCGCGTCCGGACTGACCACCCGCAAGGCCTTCGTCTTCGACGAGGCCCCCGCCCCGCCGCTGCGCGATCTCTTCGCCGGCGCGGGGCGCGCAAGGCCTTCCTGCGCTACTGGGTGCGCGACACGCTGGCCGACCTGCCCGGCGTTCTCAGCTACAACGGCCTGAAGCTGCTGCCGCCCGCCGCCGCCTCGGCGACGGGCGCCTGGTTCTACGGTCTTGTCGGGCGCTTCTCGCCAGGCAGGTCGCGACGGGTGCGCGCCAATGTCGCCCGGATCCGGCCCGACCTCGACCCCGATGCCGCCGTCCGGCGCTACTGGCGCAACAAGGGCCGGCTGATGTCGGAATTCTCGGTCCTGCGCCGCATCCCGCCGGCCGGGCGGCTGCAGGTGGAGGGCGCCGAGCATCTTCTGGACGCGCGCAGCAAAGGGCCCGTGATCATTCTCGGCCTTCACCTCGGCAACTGGGAACTCCTGCTCCACGTCGTGCCCCGCCTCGGCATTCCCGCGTCGACCTTCTACATGCCGCCGGACAGCCGGGCGCAGCATCGCATCGCCCGCCGCGTGCGCCTGTCGCTCGGCACCGGCCTGATCGACCCCGGGGTCAAGGGAGTGCGGCCGGCGCTGCGCCTGTTGGCGGACGACAGCCAGGCCGTGATGATCTTCGGCGACGAAGGGTTCGGGGGCCGGATCATGGCGCCATTCTTCGGGCGCCCCGTGCATCTTGCCGGCAACCTCGCCATCGCGGTCCGCCTCGCCCGCCACTCCGGCGCGACCATCGTGCCCGCCTTCGTGGAGCGGACGGACGGCTGCCGGTTCGTGTGCCGCTTTCTCGCGCCCGTCGCCGTCACCACCCATGGCGATCCGGCAGACGATCTGCCCGCCGACGTCGCCCGGCTCAACCGGGTCGTAGAACCACTTATCCAAGACCGCATCGAGCAGTGGTACTTCCTCGATCATCGTCTGTGAGCATCACGGATCCGCCGAAGCACCGGCCTGATTAATTTCTGGCGCCAAATCTTGGGTTTTTTTTCGAAATCTACAGCGTTTAACTGCCGAATCAAGGGAATTTTAAAATTTCCATGGCCACGATCCGGTCATGTTACGAGTAGTCGCGTTCGTCAGGAATACGAAGACGCCGCCGGGCCGGACCGGATCGCGTTGCTGCGAGCGGTCCCGGCCGACGGGCGGTGCATGGCCGAGGCACCGATGACAGATCCCGATCGCATCCGGTCGTCGGCGCACGGACTTTTTCCGGTGTTCGCCTTCATCCTCGCCATTCTCTGCATCCTCATCGTCACGATGCTGTGGTCGGTGCTCGAAAGCGACCGGATCGCGATCGACCGGCAGGTGAGGTATGTCGACCTCATGGTCGGCGAGCAGGTGGACAAGCTCATCCTCGACCAGGAAAACGTCACCATCTGGGACGAAGCCGTCCGCAATACCAGTATCGCCTACAACCCGGACTGGGTTTCGGACAACCTCGGTCCGTGGATGCAGGACTACTTCGGCCATGACCGCAGCTACCTGCTCGATGCCGCGGACCGGCTGGTCTATGCCATGGCCGACGGGGCGGATGTCGACCCGGAGGCCACCGACCTCCCCGCGGTGTTTGCTCCCCTGATCGACGAAGTGCGCGGCCGTGGGTGGGCGTCGCTGCAAACCGGCGCGGCGACCTCTGCGGACGACGAGAATCCCCGCAAGGCGCGCCTGACGAGCCTGGAGAACCGCCCGGCCGTCGTCTCGGCCATGGTGATCGTGCCGGACAGCGCCCGCGTCGAACAGGAACTGGCGGATGCCTATGTCCTCGTCAGCGTCCGCTTCCTCGACGCCCGTTTCCTCCGCGATCTGGAACGCCGCTATTTTCTGGAGGGCGTGCGGTTTCTCGGAGAGGCCGCCGACGCCCCGCCCGGCGAGGCCCAGACTCCGCTTCTCGGCAGCGACGGCCAGAAGCTCGGCGTGATCCGCTGGCGGGCGATCCGGCCGGGCACCGACCTGATGGTCACGCTGGCGCCCTATGCCGGCGGGATGATCGCACTCCTCGGCGCGGTGATGATGATCCTGATCCGCCGCACCGACCGGGCGATGGAAGACCTGCGCACCGGCGAGGCGAAGGCGCATCATCGCGCCTTCCACGACGACCTGACCGGCCTTCCCAACCGCACGCTCTTCAATGCGGACCTGCAGACCGCTGCCGAGGGACTCGCCGACGGCGGACCGCCCTTCGCGGTCGCCTACATCGATCTCGACCGCTTCAAGGACATCAACGACAGCCTCGGCCATCCGGCCGGCGACGAGCTGCTGGTGCAGGTTGCCCGCAGGCTCGTGCGCGTTGCCGGCCGCGACAACCTGGTGGCGCGCCTCAGCGGCGACGAGTTCGCGATCCTGCACCGGGGCGCGGCCCAGCCGGAGGATGCGTCCGCCCTCGCCCGCCGCATCCTCGCCGCCCACGAGCAGGAATTCGACCTGTTCGGCACCTCGGTCTTCGCCGGCTGCAGCATCGGCATCGCGATGGCGCCGCTGCATGGCCGCAACCGCATGGAGCTCTGCCGCAAGGCCGACATCGCCCTCTATGCCGCAAAGGCGGCCGGCCGCAACCGCGCCCGCGTCTTCACGGCCACCATGGACGAGGAGCGCCGGCACAAGCGCAGCATCGAGCGCGGCCTGCGCGAGGCGCTGCACACGGGCGACGGGCTCGACGTGCACTTCCAGCCCTTCGTCGATCGCAGCGGCGTGCGCGTGATCGGCGTCGAGGCTCTGGTGCGCTGGCGCACGGCGGATGGCACCCAGGTTCCGCCGTCGGACTTCGTGCCCGTCGCCGAGGAATGCGGCCTCATCGCCGACCTCGGCTGGTGGGTGTTCGAGCGCGCGCTCGGCACCTGCGTCCGCTGGCCCGACCTGGTGCTCGCCGTCAACTGCTCGGCGGTACAGCTGCGTCAGGACGGCTTCGCCGACCGGATCGTCCGCCTGATGGAGCGGACCGGCTTCGATCCCGCGCGGCTCGAGATCGAAATCACCGAGACCGCCCTTCTCGACGCGCCGGAAATGCAGGTGCGCGAACTCGACGGGCTGCGCGCCGCCGGCGTCCGCATCTCGCTCGACGACTTCGGCACCGGCTATTCCAGCCTCAGCCACCTGCACCAGTTCAAGATCGACCGCATCAAGATCGACAAGTCCTTCGTGCGCAAGATCGGCGACGGCACGGATTCGGACGCCATCGTCCGCGCAGTCGCCGGGCTCGGCAAGTCGCTGCGCCTGGCCGTCACCGCCGAGGGCGTCGAAACCGCCACCCAGTTCCGCGTGCTCGTCGACGCGGGATGCACCGAATTCCAGGGCTATCTCTTCTCAAGGCCCGTTCCGGCCGAAGACATCGACGCGATGCTGAACGCCCGGGCTTTCGCACCGGCCTGACAAGGCGGCCCCAGACAGTCATGGTCCGCGCAGGCGGACCATCCACGCCCTTGATTTCACCAGGTTTTCGTGGACCCTCCGCCTGCGCGGAGGACGACGTCCCGCGCGCCTATTCGGCGGCGGCCGCAGCCTCGGCACCCCAGGCGGTCAGGATCTCGTCCGAGTCCATCACCAGCCCCAGATGCAGCGAGACGATCTTCAGCGCCGCATCCTCCATCGACGGATCGGTGCCGCGCACCAGATCCTTCAGCACCACCACGCGGTAGTTGAGGTTGCTGGCGTCGAACGAGGCATTGAGCACGCAGCAGTCGGTGAAGCCGCCGTCGAACACGACGGTCTTGATCCCGAGGTTGCGCAGGAGGAAGTCGAGGTCCGTCGGATAGAAGGCCGAAAGCCGCCGCTTGCCGGTCACCACATGGTCGGTCTCCGCCACCTCGGTGACGAATTCGGTCCACTTGCTGCCCTCCAGCGCATGGGCGTCGGAATTGGGAATCGGCCCGACATGCAGCGGAAACACCAGCCGCCAGGCCGAGGGAATGCCCTTCACGTCGTCGGCGCCCGAGGCGCGCAGCACCGTCGTGACGTGGATCACCGGAATGCCGAGCGCGCGGACCTTGTTGTGGAAGGCGTTCATCGGCTCCACGATCTCGCGCGCCCGCGGCGCCGGACAGGGACAGGCCGGGTCGTCCTCCAGATGGCCGCGGTGCATGTCGATCGAGATGACCGCCGTCACCGATGGATCGACAAAGGTCTCGAAGCCGGCGGGCAGGTCACGCTGTTCACCGTAGACATAGGCACGCATGGTCACTCCTTCCTGAACGGTTTTCCGAAGCTTGCCGACGCCGGATCGCTGCCGGCAGGCCGGCTTCGCACCCGTCGCCAAAAAAAACGTCACGCCTCATGATGCGTCACTTGACGGTGAATTGGCAGGGGTTTTATCATCATACCAGATACAGTATCAACCAGATGGATATAAGAGCGGCTTTTCGCCCCCTCGGCGGACCTCAAGCCGACCCTCCGTCGAACTCGGGGTTCCGGTCCGCATGAAGCCCGCCCTGTTCGATCACGTGGCACCGGCCAGCATCGCCGATGCCGTCGCCGCTCTCGCCGGCCATCCGGGCGCCATGGTGATCGCCGGCGGCCAGAGCCTGCTGCCGGCGATGAACTTTCGCCTGGCAACGCCCCCGGCCCTGATCGACATCTCCCGCATCGCCGAACTGAAGACCCTCACCGTCACCGACAGGGCGGTCGTGGTGGGCGCGATGGTCCGCCACCGCACCGTCGAACTCGACCCGGCGGTGGCCCGCGCCCAGCCGCTGCTGGCCGCGGCCCTTGCCCATGTCGCACATGTGCCGATCCGCAACCGCGGCACCGTCGTCGGCAGCCTGTGCCACGCGGATGCCTCGGCGGAGATGCCGCTGCTGCTGCTGCTCACCGACGGGCACATGGTCGTCGCCGGCCCCACTGGCCGCCGCACCATCGCCGCGGCCGACTTCTTCCGCTTCCACCTCACCACATCCCGCGCCGCCGACGAGATCGCGCTCGAGGCGCATTTCCCCGTGCTGCCGGCAGGCGCCGGATGGGCCTTCGAGGAGGTCGCCCGCCGCAGCGGCGATTTTGCCCTCGCCTCGGTCGGCGTGATCGTCGAACGCGCCGCCGACGGCACCGCCCGCAAGGTGGCGATTGCCGCCGGTGGCATCGCCTCCCGGCCGATCCGGCTGACAGAGGCGGAAAACGCTCTCCTCGGCACGACGCTGAATGATGAGACCGTTGAGCTGGCCGCGCAGGCCGCCGCCGCCGCCGTCACCGCCCCCGGCGACATCCATGCGTCGGCGCCGTGCGCCGCAAGCTGGTGGCGACGCTCGTCCGCAAGACCGTCGCCGCCGCACGCGACCGCGCCGCCGCCGCCTGACCGAGACCGCCGAAGACCGCCGCCCGCCAGAACCGCCCCCCCCCCGCAGCCCCCCGGAAGCGACCGCCCGACAGAGGAAGACGGACCTGATGATCCCGACCCGAAAGAAGACGGCCCTCGCAACATCCGCTGACCCGCGCCGCTCCGTCACCCTCACCGTCAACGGCGAGAGCGTGACCCGCGAGGTGAGCGTCCGCATGCTGCTGTCGGACTTCCTGCGCCACGAACTCGGTCTCACCGGCACCCATGTCGGCTGCGAGCACGGCGTCTGCGGCGCCTGCACCGTCCATGTCGACGGACATTCGGCCCGCTCCTGCCTCAGCCTCGTCGTCGCCCTCGACGGCGCCGAGGTCCGCACCATCGAGTCGGTCGCATCGGAGGACGGCACCCTGCATCCGCTGCAGGAAGCCTTCCACGCGTGCCATGCCCTGCAATGCGGCTACTGCACGCCGGGCATGATCATGGCGATCCTCGACCATCTGGAGAGCGACCGCCCGCTCGATCTTTCCGACGAAGGCGTGCGCGAACTGCTCTCCGGCAACCTCTGCCGCTGCACGGGCTACGCCAACATCATCGAGGCGGTGCGCCTCGCCGCCGCCCGCATGTCCCTCACCGTGGAGGCCTGACCCGATGGCGACCCGCATGTTCGGCTCCCGCGCCCGCCGCAACGGCGACCCGAGGCTCCTGCGCGGCGAAGGCTCCTTCGTCGACGACATCCCGCTTGCGAGCCCGCTGCATGTCGCCTTCGTGCGCAGCCCCTATGCACGGGCGAAGATCACCGCCCTCGACACGGCGGAGGCCGCCCGCCATCCGGGCGTCGTCGCCGTCTTCACCGCCGACGACATCGGCGCGCTCGACCGCGAGATGCCGCTGCTGATTCCGCATCCGTCGATGACCGACGCCCGCACCCAGCGCCCGCTCGCGCGCGACGACGTGTTCTACGTCGCAGACGGTGGCGATGGTGGTCGCGGTCGACCGCTACACCGCCGAGGACGCCTGCTCGCTGGTCGAGGTCGACTACGATCCCCTGCCGGTGGAGCTGGAGCTGGAGGACGCCGTCAGGGACGACGCGCCGCTGGTTCACGCCACCCATCCGGGCAACATCGCCGCCCATTTCGTGCAGGTCTCCGGCGATCCGGAGGCCGCCTTCGCCGCGGCCGAGCATGTGACGACGATCCGTGTCCGCGTCGACCGCTCCACCGCCGCGCCGATGGAATGCCGCGCGGTTGCCGCGAGCTTCGAGGTCGTCACCGGCGAGCTGACGGTCTGGGATTCGACGCAGGCGCCGATCTCCGTGCGCGGCGGCATCGCCTCGATCTTCCATCTCGACGAAGACAAGGTCCGCGTCGTCGCCCCCGATGTCGGCGGCGGCTTCGGCCAGAAGGTGCTGCTGTTCTACCCGGACGAGCTGCTGGTGCCGATGGCGGCCATGCGCCTTGGCCGGCCGGTGAAATACATCGAGGACCGCCGCGAGAATTTCGTCGGCTCCAGCCAGGAGCGGACGCAGATCCACCATCTGAAGCTCTACGCGAAGAAGACCGGCGAAGTGATCGGTCTGGAAGACTATTTCCTCCACGACACCGGGGCCTTCATTCCCTATGGCATCGCCGTCGCGCAGGTCGCCTCGACCTCGATCGCCGGTCCCTACCGCATCCCCAACATCAAGGTCACCTTCGACGCGGTCTATACGCCCACGGTGCCGGTGACGCCCTACCGCGGCTGCGGCCGGCCGCAGTCCTGCTTTGCCATCGAGCGGGCGATGGACCTGCTCGCCGACGAGCTCGGCCTCGACCGCTTCGAGATCCGCCGCCGCAACCTCGTCGCCGAGGACCAGTTCCCGTGGACGCGCGAGGGCCTGCTGTTTGCCGACGGCCTGCGCGTCAGCCTCGACAGCGGCCAGTATCACAAGGCCCTCGGCAAGGTCCGGGACGCCCTCGGCGGCGACGGCTTTGCCGCCGAGCAGGCGGCGGCACGGGCGAGCGGCCGCCACATCGGCCTCGGCCTTGCCTGCTATGTGGAAGGCACCGGCCTTGGCCCCTACGAGGGCGGCCACGTCAAGATCCACCCGATCACCGGCAAGGTCTACGTCAACACCGGCCTCACCCAGCAGGGCCAGGGCCACGACACGGTGTTCGCCCAGATCGTCGCCGACCAGCTCGGCGTGCCGATCACCGACGTGATCCTCGTGGAGGGCGACACCAAGGCCTTCGACTGGGGCGTCGCCACCTTTGCCAGCCGCGCGGCGGTGGTCAGCGGCAACGCCATCCACAAGGCCGCGGCGATCGTCCGGCAGAAGACCATCACCGCCGCCGCCAACATGATGGAGGCGGACGAGAAGGACATCGTGCTGGAAGACGGCCACGCCGTCGTCGCCGGCACCGACCGCCGCGTGCCGCTCGCCGCCGTCGCCACCGCCACCAACCCGCTGCGCTATGCCTTCAACGAGGCCGCCAAGGCCGCCACCCAGTTCGCCCCGGCCTCGCGCCACGACGGGCCGGCGCTGGCGGAGGGACAGGCGCCGGGCCTCGAGGCCACCGACTTCTACAGCCCCGCCTGCGCCACCTGGGCCTACGGGGTCCACGGCGCGGTGGTGGAGGTCGATCCGGACCTCCTGAGCGTGAAGATCCTGCGCTACGTCTGCGTCCACGACTGCGGCAACATGATCAATCCGGCCCTCGTCGAGGGCCAGGTGATGGGCGGCATCGCGCAGGGGATCGGCGGCGCGCTCTACGAGCGCATCGAATACGACGCCGAGGGCAACCCGACCAACGCCAACTTCGCCGACTTCCTGGTGCCCTATGCCACCGAGGTGCCGAAGGTGGAGATCCTGCATCTGGAGACGCCCTCGCCGCTCAATCCGCTCGGCGTCAAGGGTGTCGGCGAGGCCGGCTGCATCGCCGTCGGCCCGGTGATCGCGTCGGCGGTGGAGGACGCGCTGGCGCCCTTCGGCCGGCCGCGCTTCCATCAGGTGCCGATCACGCCGTCCGTGCTCGCCGAGGCGCTGGAGCCCGCGCCCGCTGCCGCGTGAGCCCCTGCGGGCCCGCGCCTTGCTTGCCTTCGAAACAGCCGTGCCCTGTCCGCCTGTGACAAGCCCGCCTGTGACGACAATGTCCGCGGCCAGCCTCCCGAAGGCCGGCGGACCAACAAGAGGGGACTGTGACATGCTGATGCGAATGACGAGGTGGATCCCGAGGATCCTGATGACGCTGGGCGCGCTGGTCGCCCTCGCCGCGCCGGCGGCCGCCTTCAAGCTGGAGGGCGAGCCCAAGATCGCGATGATCCTGTTCGGGCCGAAGAACGACGGCGGCTGGAGCCAGGCGCTCGACGAGGCCCGCGGCCGGCTCGAGGAACGGATGGGCGTGAAGATCCCCGTGGTCGAGAACGTGCCCGAGAACGCCACGGCGATCCGCCCGGCGGCCGAACTCTTCATCGGCCGCGGCTACAACATCATCATCGGCTCGGCCTTCGGCTATTCCGACACGTTCAAGGAGCTCGCCGCCACCCACCCGGCGGTCGCCTTCCTCAACCCGGCCGCACCACCAACGGCGCCAACCTCGAATCCATCTACGGCCGGACCTACGAGACCCAGTATCTCTGCGGCATGGCCGCCGCCGGCGTCTCCAAGACCGGCAAGCTCGGCTTCGTCGGCGCCAACCCCTTCGGCCTCGTCAACTGGACCGTCAACGCCTACGCCATGGGCGCGCGCCAGGTGAACCCGGACGCGACCGTCACCGCCGTCTTCACCGGCGCCTGGAATGACCCGGTCAAGGAGCGCGCCGCCGCCGAGGCCCTGATCGAGCAGGGCATCGACGTCATCGGCCAGCATGTCGACACCCCGGCCGTGCAGGTGGTCGCCCAGGAAAAGGGCATCCACTCCACCGGCCACCACCGCGACATGACCGAGTTCGCCCCCGACGCGACGATCTGCTCGTCGGTCTGGGTCTGGGACAAGTTCCTCGAGCCGGAGATCCAGAAGATCGTCGACGGCACCTGGGAGCCCTCGCCCTACGGCGCCTTCCTCGGCATCAAGGACGGCGGCCCGGACATCACCTGCTGCGGCGCCGCCGTGCCCAAGGAGATCGCCGACAAGGTGATGGCCGAGCGCGACGCGATCATCGCCGGCAAGCAGATCTACGCCGGCCCGCTGAAGGACCGTGACGGCAAGGAGCGCGTCGCTGCCGGGGCCGTGATCGGCGACGGCGACCTCTGGGCCATGGACTGGTTCGTCGACGGCGTCGTCAGCCAGCAGTAGCCTGCCCATCAGAGCTGCATCCCCGCATCCTGCCCTCCCGGTCCGCCGGGCGGGCACCGTCTCCCCGCCGACGCCCCCCTAAAGATCCCAAGATCCCAGACCATGGACCTGCAGACCCCGATGACCGAGGCGCTGACACTGACGGGCATCGACAAGGCCTTCGCCGGCTTTCCGGCCCTGCGCGCCGCCTCCTTCGGCGTCCGCCGCCGCGAGGTCCACGCCCTCCTCGGCGAGAACGGCGCCGGCAAGACGACGCTGATGAATGTCGCCGCCGGCCTCTACCGTCCCGACCGGGGCGAGCTCCGCGTCTTCGGCGAGCCCGTCGTGCTCGACGGCCCGCGCGCCGCCCGCAAGCGCCTGATCGGCATGGTCCACCAGCATTTCAAGCTGGTGCCGACCTTCACCGCCACCGAGAACATCATGCTGGCGCTGGAGGTGCAGAACTTCGCCGCCGGCCGGCTGGAGATCCGCCGCCGCGTCGGCCAGCTGGCCGAGGACCTCGGCTTTCCCGTGCCGCTCGACCGCCCGGTCGGAACCCTGTCGATCGCCGAGCAGCAGCGGGTCGAGATCCTGAAGGCGCTCGCCGCCGGCAGCGAGATCCTGATCCTCGACGAGCCCACCGCCGTGCTCACCGACGAGGAAGGCGCCCGCCTGCTTGCCAACATCCGCCGCCTCGCCGAGCGCGGCACGGCCGTGGTACTCGTCACCCACAAGCTGCGCGACGTGATCGCCCACGCCGACCGGGTCACCGTGATGCGCGGCGGCGCGACCGTCACCACCGCCGACCCGCGCGCGCTCAGCCTCGATCTCCTCACCGCCCTCGTCGTCGGCGAGGTGGTGGCAACCCCCACGGCCCGGCAGACGACGCCGGGCGCGGAGCTTCTGGTGGCACGCGGCCTCTCGGTGAGCGCCGCCGACGGCCCGCCGCTCCTCGACGACGTCGGCTTCACCCTGCGCGCGGGCGAGATCCTCGGCATCGCCGGGGTCGGCGGCAACGGCCAGACCGAACTCGTCGACGTCGTGTCCGGCGTGCGCCGCGCCGACCGCGGATCGCTGCGGCTCGCCGGCGAGGATCTCGCCGCCGCCCCGGTCGCCACCCGGCGCGCACGCGGCTTTGCCGTCGTGCCGGCCGACCGCAAGACCCAGGCGATGGCCGGCGACCTGTCCGTGTCCGACAACTACGCCGTCGGCGGGGTGCTGCGCACGGCCTTCGGCGGCGCCGCCCTCGACCACGGCGCCATGCGGCGCGCGGCCGGCGAGGCGGTCGCCGCCTTCGACGTGCAGGGCGTCCACCGGCTCGGCCAGAAGGCCTCGCTCCTGTCGGGCGGCAACGCCCAGAAGCTGGTTCTCGCCCGCGAATTCTCGGCCGATCCGAAGGTGGTCGTGGTCCATTCGCCGAGCCGCGGCCTCGACATGCGGGCGATGGCCGCCGTCCACGCCCGCCTGCGCGAGGCGCGCGACCGCGGCGCCGCGGTGCTGCTCGTCAGCGAGGACCTCGACGAGATCCTCGCCCTCTCGGACCGGGTCGCGGTGATGTCGCGCGGCCGGATCACCGCGGAGTTTCCCGCCCCCGTCGACCGTCAGGCGGTCGGCCGCGCGATGGTGGACCATGGCTGACGCACGCTTTCCCCTCGCGATCCGCCCGCGCCCGGAGGCCGGCCCGCTCGCCCGGCTCGCCGCCGTCCTCGGCGGCCTCGTCCTCGGCCTCGCCATCTCGGTCGCCCTGCTCGTCGGCGCCGGGGTCGAGCCTTCCGCGCTGCTCGACGAATTCGTGCTGGTGTTCCTCGCCAGCCCGCAGAGCGCCGCCTCGGTGCTGTTCCAGGCCGAGCCGCTGATGTTCACCGGCCTTGCCGCGCTGCTCGCCTTCCGCGCCCGTTTCTGGAACATCGGCATCGAGGGCCAGATGATCGCCGGCGCGATCATCGCCACCGCCATCACCCTGCTGCCCGGCATTCCCGATCCGCTGCGCCTGCCGGTGATGGCGCTCGGCGCCGCGATCGGCGGCATGGCCTGGATCGCCCTGCCCGCGCTGCTGCGCCTCCGCCTCGGTGTCAACGAGATCATCACCACGCTGCTGCTCAACTACGTGGCGCTCAACGGCTTGCTGTGGCTGCTCTACGGCCCGTGGAAGGATCCGGTGTCGGGCTTTCCCTACTCGGCCGAATACACCGCCGCCGAGCGGCTGCCCTCGCTCGGCTGGGGCCGGGTCGATCTCGCGCTGCCGCTCGCGATCCTGATCGCCCTCGCCATCGCCTTCCTGCTCGCCCGCAGCCGCTTCGGCTTCCTGCTCCGCTTCGTCGAGGCCAACCCCGCCGCCTCCGGCGCGCTCGGCATCGACGTGACGAAGGTGGTGCTGACGGCGGTGCTCGCCTCCGGGGCGCTCGCCGGGCTTGCCGGCTTCGTCGTCAGTGCCGGCGTCGAATACCGGATGACCCAGTCCTTCTTCGTCGGCTACGGCTTTTCCGGCATCCTGATCGCCTTCCTTGCCCGCAACCGGCCGATCCTCGCGCTCGTCGTGGCGCTGCTGGTCGGCCTGCTGATGGTCGGTGGCCAGAGCATGCAGGTCTTCTACCAGATCCCGGGGTCCATGGTTCAGCTCATCCAGGCCGTGCTGGTCATCACCGTCGCCGCGTCCGACTTCTTCGTCGGCCACCGCATCGTCCTCCAGCGCGCGGAGGCGGCAGGTTGAGCGACTTCCTGATCAACTGGCTGGCGATGGTGCCGGTCTTCGCCGCGCCCTTCGCGCTCGCCGCCCTCGGCCTGCTCGTCACCGAGCGCTCCGGCGTGCTCTGCCTTGCCGCCGAGGGCTACATGCTGATCGGCGCGATCGCCGCCGTCGGCGCCAGCCTGACATTCGGCGGCTATCCGCTGCTGCCGCTGGCCGCCGGCGCCGTCGCGGCGGCGGTGGTGTCGCTGCTGTTCGCCCTGCTGGTGCTGGTGTTCCGGGTCGAGCAGGTGATCGCCGGCCTTGCCCTCGTCTTCTTCTGCCTCGGCCTGTCCAGCCTGATCGGCTCCACCTTCGGCTGGACCAGCCGCACCGTGTCGGGCAACCCGCAGTGGCCGATCCCCGGCCTGTCGGAGATTCCCGTGCTCGGCCGCCTGCTGTTCTCGCAGGACCTCATCGTCTACCTGCTGGTGCCGCTGACGGCGCTGGTCGCTTATCTCCTCAACGGCACGATGACCGGCCTGCGGCTGAAGGCGGTCGGCGACAGCCCGGATGCGGCCGATGCCGCCGGTGTGTCGATCCTCGGCACCCGCCTTGCCGCGATCCTCGCCGGCGCGGCGCTGATGGGCCTTGCCGGCGCCTATCTGTCGGTGGTGGTTGCCAAGATCTGGGTCGACGGCATGACCGGCGGCCGCGGCTGGATCGCCATCGCGCTGGTGATCTTCTCCGGCTGGCGGCCGTGGCGGGCGCTCGGCGCCGCGCTGCTGTTCGGCTCGATCGAGGCGCTGGTGCCCCGCGTCGCCGCCTCGGGCTTTGCCATCCCCCAGTATTTCCTGTTCATGCTGCCCTATCTCGCCACCCTCGGGGTGATGGTCTGGACCGCCTGGCGCGGCGGAGGCGGCGGCGCGCCGCGCGCGCTCGGCCGGCCCTTCCTGCGGGAGGACCGCCATTGAGACGGCGCTTCAGCGCGGTGCTGGCTTGCCGACGATGAACAGGCTGACGACGATGACGAGGGCGCCGGCAAGCGTGCCGAGTTCGAGATGTTCGCCGAGAAGCAGCACGGCGATGCCCATGCCGACAGCGGCGTTCACATAGGAAATCTGGCTGAGGAAGATCGGACCGCCGACCTGCTGCAGCCGGAAGAAGCAGATGTAGCCGCCGCCCGTCAGGATGCCCTGGCCGAGGACAAGGCCGGCGGCGACGACGGGATCGAAGGCGCCGGTGGCCAGCGACAGGCCGGTGAGTTCGAGCAGCCCCTCGCCGGCCAGCAGCAGGACGGCGGCGGCCAGCAGCGTCGGCGTCGCCATCTCGAGAACGCCGGCGCCCGCCGGCCAGCGCAGGGAGCGGAACACGTTGCCGGCGGCAAGGATCACCGGCACGGCGAGCGACACGGCCATCCACACGGCCGGCGGCGCGTCGAAGCCGGAAAAGCGCGAGGCGACGATGAGAACGGCGCCGACGAACCCGAGGGCAAGACCGGCGGCGCGGCGCCGGCCGGGGCGCTCATAACCGATCGCCATGGCCATCGCCACGGTGATGGCAGGCACCAGAGATTGCAGAAGGGCTTGCACACCGGCTCCGACGTGAGGCACAGCGATGGCAACGAGACCGAAGGGCGCGAAGGTGAGCGGGCCGGCCACGGCGGCATAGGTCCACGCGACCTTGGGCGGCACCGGCGTTCCACCTCCACCGGACAGCCGGCCGGCGAGACGCAGGACGAGGGCCGCGACGAGGGCGATGCCGCCGGCAAAGGCCAGCGGCGGCAGGCCGGCAAGGCCCGCGAGCTTGGCCACGGGAAAGATCGAGCCGATGCCGATGCCGGCAGCGGCCAGCAGGGACAAGGGCTCCAGCCAGCGCGCGGCGGCGGAGCCCGGAGAGACCGACCGGCTCATCGGGCGAATCGCCGGTCTGTGGCGGCCTGCGGGCCGAACGAAGCGCAGCGTGACAGGGCCGAACGAGCCAGGCTACGGCGCGCGCATGAGGACGAAGGGAACGCGGCAGGATGGCGAGACAGACCAAGGAGCCGGAACTGGACGACGTCGAGGGCGAGGTTGACGCCGTCGCCAAGCTTCACGGCTTCGACCGCGCGGTGGCGATCCTCGAATTCGTCGCCCGGCAGCCGAGCCGCATCGCCGACATCACCCGCAGCTTCGGCCTGCCCTGGGCGACGATCCACCGCACGGTCGCCCAGCTGGAGCGCGCCCAGTTCCTCAAGCGTGATCCCGAAAGCAACCGCTACTCGGTCGGCTCGCGCCTGTGGCTGATCGGCTCCACCTATGTCGCCGACAACCGGCTGGTGAAGTCGGCGCAGGGCGTGCTCGAAGCCTCCGACCGCCGCGAAGGCGTGGTCGCGCAGGTGGTCGAACGCATCGGCCTGCAGTCGGTGGTGCTCCACGTCCACGACCGGCCCGGCGACACCATCGCCAAGGCCAACTACGGCTTCCATTTCGATCTGCACCTCGCCTCCAAGGGCCATGTGCTGCTTGCCGCCGAGAGCGACGGTTTCGTGGAGGAGTATCTCACCCGCGAGCGCGTGGCCATGACCGACGAGACGGTGACCGAGCCGGAGGCGCTGCGGGCGATCGTGCGCAAGGTGCGGGCGCAGGGCTACGCGATCACGATCGGCGACGTGCAGCCCTTCGTCGCCTCCGCCGCCGCGCCGATCTTCGACGGCAGCGGCCGGGCGGTCGGCTGTCTCTGCTTCGTCACCCGCCGCGCCGTGCTCAAGGATCCGCAGAGCGCCGACGAGATCGTGGAACAGCTGCTGCGCGCCGCCTCGGCGGTCTCGATGGATCTCGGCTGGAAGCCGGCGATGGGCGTCGCCCTCGGCGGCTGACCGGCAGCTCACGCCTTGCCGGTCCCCTCCTTGCGCTCCTCGTAGGAGCCGGTGAGGTTGGCGAAGGTTTCCTCCAGGGCGTCGACGACGATGCCGATGAATTCGGCGCCGGCCTCGGCGGTCGCCACCGTCGGATCGCCGAAGATCGCCGCATGGCCGACGGCCGGGCGCGGACGGCGCATGTAGGTCCGCACCGGCGTCGTCGGCGCCACCAGGTCCCAGCCGACCGGGCCGTAGTGGGCGCCGGCGAGCCGGTCCATCTTCACGAGCTCCGGACGGGTCGCGAGCTGGAAGCCGGTCTCGAACTCGCAGCCGTGGCCCATGCCGCCCGGCACCGACCGGCGCCGCACGTCGATCGCCTCGGCCGCCGGCTCCCAGTAGCTCACCGCGGACACCTTGAACGCATGGGCCGCATCGAGTTCGTCGACGAGATGGCGGGCAACCGCGTCGTTGGCGGTGCCGTTCGGCCGGTTGCCGTTGAGGATGATCAGGTGGCGGAAGCCCTGGCGGATCAGGGCGGCGCCGATCTCGAACAGCATCAGCTGGTAGGTCGGGATCGACAGCGACACCGTGCCGGTGAAGAACTCGAAGGTCTTCGAGATGCCGTAGGCGACCGGCGGCGCCACCACCGCGCCGAGCCGCTCGGCCAGCAACACCGCGATGTGGTCGACCTGATGGGTGTCGGTGTCGACCGGCATGTGCGGCCCGTGGGCCTCGGTCGCGCCCGTCGGCAGGATCACCGGCCGGCCCTCGGCGATCGCCTCGGCGATCTCCATCTGCGTCATGTGGGACATCCGCACGTCCATGGCCGCTCTCCTGTGCAATGACTCGATGGTGTTCGCCGGCAGGGCTTTCCCCTCGTCCTTCGAGACGGTCGCTTCGCGACCTCCTCAGGATGAGGGGAAAGAGCAACGCCTTGAACAGAAAAACAGCACTCTCGCAGGCCTCATCCTGAGGAGGCCCGACGGGCCGTCCCGAAGGACGAGGCCGGGCACGCCGGCGTCACCGCGCAGGCCAGACCGGCAGCCGGCCCTCACATCTCCGCCGCGAACCAGCCCTCGTCCGGATCGGCCCAGCCGTCCGGGCGGGTGACCTTGCCGGCGGCCTTCAGCGCCTCGAAATGACCGCCGCGGTCGAACATCGCCGGCCTGCCGCGCGTCGCTGCAATCTCCGCCCGCAGCGCCTCGGTTGCCTCGAGATCGGCCGCAACCACCCTGCCCTCGCGGACAATGACGACACCGTAGTCTTCCCGCGCGCTCGCCTCGGACACGAGCGCCGCGCACGTCGGCGACCACCATCTCCACCTCGCGCGCCAGCGGGTCGCCCCAGCCGCCGCCGCCGGTGGTGACGAGGCGGACGACGCCGCCCGCCGGCACGATCACCGTGTCGGTCATGCCGGGATGGACAGTCTCGCCGCCGTCCGCATCGAGGACCGACACGCCGTAGCTGCCCCCCGCCTTGCCGCCGTTGACGCCGTAGCAGCCGAGCAGCGAGCGGTCGGCGTTGGAGATCAGCCGGCAGTCGGTCAGCGGCCGGATGCGCTTGTCATAGCCGAAGCCGCCGCGCCGCTTGCCGGCGCCGCCGCTGTCCTGCATCAGGCCGAGCTGCTCGATCAGGATCGGATAGCGCGTCTCGGAAAACTCCGCCGGCAGGTTGCGCGAGTTCGGGACGATGTGGACGACGTCGGAGCCGTCCGCCCACGGCCGGCCCGGGCCGCCGCCGCCCAGCACTTCGCGAAACAGGAAGAAGTCCTTGCTCATGGTGCCCCCCGACAGGCCCCAGATCCGGATCGTCTCGTGGTCGGCCGGCATCCGCCCGGCTGTCGCCTTGGAAAGACAGGCGGCAAAGGCGCCGAGCGTGCGCAGCATCAGGAAGAAGCGCATGCCGGTCGGCCGGCCCTCGTGCGGCGTGATCAGGGTGCCCTTCTCGGGGAACACCACCTCGACCACCTCCAGCACGCCCTCGTTGCTGTCGATCTCGGCGGCCCGCTCCGGGCTGGCAGCGAGCGAGCGCAGCGTCGGCGCCAGCCACTTGCGGAAATAGCGCCCCTCCACCTCGTCGAGCGACCAGTTGATCGGCCCCCTCGCCTCCCGGTCGGTGCCGGTGAAGTCGAGCACGATCTTCTCGGGCGTCTTGGTCATGGTGACGCGCAGCGCGTGCAGCCGCGGCTCCTCGACGCCGTCGGCCTCGATATAGTCCTCGAAGGTATAGGTGCCGTCGGCGATCACCGGCAGGATCTCGCGGCGGAAGATCTCGGCGGTGTTCGACAGGATCTGGTCGAAGGCCGCTTCGAGATTGTCGATGCCGTAGCGGTCGGCGAGCGCGATGATCCGGCGCGCGCCGAGCCGGGCCGCGCCGATCTCGGCGTCGAGGTCGCCGGCCAGATGCTCCGACAGGCGGGAGTTGCGGGTGATGATCCGGAAGGCCGCGTCGTTGAGCTTGCCGCGATCGTAGAGCTTGATCGGCGGCACCAGCAGGCCTTCCATCCAGCTGTCGGTGGCATGGACCGGCAGACTGCCCGGCACCGATCCGCCGACGTCGTCATGGTGGCCGAACACCTGCGAGAAGCCGATCAGCCGCTCGCCGAGGAAGATCGGCACCGTGGTGCAAAGGTCCGGCACGTGGCCGATGCCGCCGCAGGAGCGGTAGGGATCGTTCCAGAAGAACACGTCGCCGGGGTGGATGTCATCGGCCCCGAAATACTCGAACACCGGCTCGACGATCGCCGAGTAGGAGCGGCCGGTGAGCTTGCGGCCGCGGCCGTCGAACAGCGCGACGCGGTAGTCGTGCTGGTCGCGGATCATCGGCGAGCGGGCGGTGCGCTCCACCGCCGCCTCGATCTCCAGCTCGGCGGCGCGGATCGTGCCGTGGATCACCTCGAGCTCGATCGGACCGAGGGTGCGGCCCGGCGCGTTCTTGCCCGATGCAGCCGGGCCCGATGCAGTGTGGGTGTGTGTGTCGGACATCGGGGCCTCAGGAGGTCTGCTTGACGAGGACGAGGTTGCCGTAGCGGTCGGGCGTCAGGGTCCACGACGTCGGCACGACGACGGTGGAGCCGTATTCCTCGACGATCGCCGGGCCGGCGATGCTCTGGCCGGCGACCAGCGCGATGCGGGTGTAGAGCGGGCAATCGACCCAGCCGGTCTGCCGCCAGTAGACCCGGCGCGTGCCGAAGGGCGCGGCCGCCGCCCCGCCTTCCGCCACCGCCCGGATCTCCGGCCGGCTCTGAAGGCCGACCGCCTGGAGCCGCAGATTGACGATCTCCACGTCCTGCTCGCCCTCGTAGTGGAAGCCGAAGGTGTCCTCGTGGACGCGGTGGAACTGCTTGAAGACATGGGCGACCGCCGCCGGGCCGTCGAGATCGTCCGGCACGTCGACCTGCACCTCGTGGCCCTCGCCGAAATAGCGCACGTCGGCGATGCGGTGGGTGCGGATCCGCTCCTGCGGCACGCCCTCGCCGGTGATGTCGGCCACACCCTGCGCCACGAGCTGGCCCCAGGCGGCGACGATCTCGTCCGCCGGATCCTGCGACTGGCGGCGCACGAGGGTGCGGATGTAGTCGCGCTTCAGGTCGGAGACATGCAGGCCGAGCGCACAGAGATTGCCGGGATTGGGCGGCGACAGGATGGTGCGGATGCCGAGGAAGTCGGCGACGTCGGCGGCAAACAGCCCGCCCGCCCCGCCGAAGGCGACCATGCATAGTCGGCCGGCTCGCGGCCGCGCACCGTGGTCACCTGGCGCAGGCCGAACACCTGATTGGCGGCGGCGATCTCCACCGCGCCGGCGGCCACGTCCTCGGTCGACATGCCGAACTTGGCGCCGAGCGCCGCGTAGGCCGCCTCGGCCCCGGCGGCGTCGAGCTCCAGCGCGCCGCCGATGAAGGCCTTCGGCAGCCGGCCGAGCACGATCGCCGCGTCGGTCACGGTCGGCTGCGTGCCGCCGCGGCCATAGCAGATCGGCCCCGGATCGGAGCCGGCACTCTGCGGGCCGACCTTGAGCCGGCCGTAGTCGTCGACCCAGGCGATCGAGCCGCCGCCGGAGCCGACGGTGACGATGTCGAGCATCGGCGTCTTGACCGGATAGTGCTCGATCATGCTCTCGGAGGTGTAGCGCGGGGTCAGCTTCTCGATCAGCGCGACGTCGGTGGAGGTGCCGCCGACGTCGAAGGTGAGGATGTCCTGAAAGCCCGCCAGCGCGGCCATGTGGATCGAGCCGAGCACGCCGCCGGCCGGGCCGGACAGCAGCATCGTCACCGGCTTCTCGCCGGCCGCCTTGTGGGTGGCCATGCCGCCGTTCGACTGCATGATCAGGAACGGCACCGGCCCGGCGGTCTCGGCCAGCTTGTCGGCGGCCGAGGCGAGATAGGTCCGGCAGTAGGGCTTCACCATCACGTCGACGAGGGTCGTCATCGCCCGCTCGTATTCGCGGTATTCGGGCAGCACCACCGACGACAGCGAGACATGCAGCGTCGGGAACTCCGCCGCGATCAGCGCGCCGACCCGGCGCTCGTGGGCGTCGTTGGCGTAGGAATGCATCAGGCAGACGGCGACCGAGGTGACGCCGTCCTCCACCAGTTCGCGCACGGCGGTGAGCGTCGCCGCCTCGTCCAGCGGCTCCAGCTCGCTGCCGTCGTAACGCATGCGGCCGGGGGCTTCCTTGACGAGATGCAGCGGCACCAGCCGCGGCGGCTTCACCCAGAAGAAGCTGTTGCCGTAGCCGTCCGGCACCGACTGCCGGGCGATCTCGATCATGTGGCGAAAGCCCTTGGTCACGATCAGGCCAAGGCCGGCGAACTTGTGTTCCAGCACCGCATTGGTCGCGACGTCGAGCCATGCAGCAGCATGCCGACATCGGTGTCGACCCGGCCGGCGGCGTCCAGCACCTTCCGGATGCCGGCAATCAGCGCGACGCTCGGGTCGCCGGGGGTCGAGGGGGTCTTCACCGCGGTGAGTTCGCCGGTGTCGACGTCGATGGCCACCACGTCCGTGAAGGTGCCGCCGGTATCGATCGCAATGCGCAGGGACATCAAGCTTTATCCAATTGTTGGATACGATATCCAAAATCATACAGATGCCCAGACGCGGTGCAAGGCGAATTCTGCGGCAATGCACACGACACAGCCGAAATTTGCGGCAGGCGACGCGCATTGCGACGGACGACGCCGGCAAACGAAAACGGGCCGGCATGGAGTGCCGGCCCGGAGGGTGGTGGAAAGAGAATTGCCGTTGCGCGTGGCTGGTTCGAACGGGAGTTCCGCGCTTCCGCAGGGCACCGTTCTTCACCCTTTCCATCGTCATTCCCGCGAACGCGGGAACCCATCAGCCGGCAAGGGCGAAGCTCGCGAGGACAAGAACAAAGGAGAGCGCGGCGAGGCTCTGGACCCAAATTGTCCGTCCGCCCGCCGAACAATGGGTTCCCGCTTTCGCGGGAATGACGCGTAGAAGCACCCCGCCCCAAAACAAACCCGCCCCCGGAAGCCCCGACGAATCGGGGCCGCCGGAGGCGGGCGTGATGGTCAGGCCTGAACGGAAACCGGAACGGTCTCGCTCAGCCCTTGAGGATCGAGCGGCCGGCGTATCTGGCCTGCGGGCCGAGTTCCTCGGCGATGCGCATCAGCTGGTTGTACTTTGCCACCCGGTCCGAGCGGGCGAGCGAGCCGGTCTTGATCTGCCCGCAGTTGGTGGCGACCGCGAGGTCGGCGATGGTGCTGTCCTCGGTCTCGCCCGAGCGATGCGACATCACCGCGGTGTAGCCGGCCTTGTGGGCGGTCTCGACCGCTTCCAGCGTCTCCGACAGCGTGCCGATCTGGTTGACCTTGACGAGGATCGAGTTGGCGGTGCCGGACTTGATGCCGCGGGTCAGGCGCTTGGTGTTGGTGACGAACAGGTCGTCGCCGACGAGTTGCACCGACTTGCCGATCTTGTCGGTCAGCAGCTTCCAGCCTTCCCAGTCGTCCTCGGACATGCCGTCCTCGATCGAGATGATCGGGTACTTGGCGGCGAGCGCGGCGAGATAGTCGACCTGCTCCTCGATCGAGCGGGTCACGCCCTCGCCCTCGTAGACGTAGGCGCCGTCCTTGAAGAACTCGGTTGCCGCGCAGTCGAGCGCCAGGTAGACATCCTCGCCCGGGCGGTAGCCGGCCTTCTCGATCGAGGCGAGCACGAAGTCGAGCGCCTCGGTCGCCGAGCCGAGATTCGGCGCAAAGCCGCCCTCGTCGCCGACGTTGGTGTTGTGGCCGGCGGCCTTGAGGCCCTTCTTCAGGGTGTGGAAGATTTCCGAACCCATGCGCACGGCCTCCGCGATGCTTTCGGCTCCGACCGGCATGATCATGAATTCCTGGAAGTCGATCGGGTTGTCCGCATGGGCGCCGCCGTTGATGATGTTCATCATCGGCACCGGCAGGATGCGGGCGCTCGGGCCGCCGACATAGCGGTAGAGCGGCAGGCCGCTCGCCTCGGCCGCGGCCTTGGCCACGGCGAGCGAGACGCCGAGAATGGCGTTGGCGCCCAGCCGGCCCTTGTTCTCGGTGCCGTCGAGTTCCATCATGATGTTGTCGATGTGGATCTGGTCCTCGGCGTCGAGGCCGATGATCGCCTCGCACAGGTCGCCGTTGACCGCGTCGACCGCCATCTCCACGCCCTTGCCGAAATAGCGCTCGCCGCCGTCGCGCAGCTCCACAGCCTCGTGGGCGCCGGTCGAGGCGCCCGACGGAACGGCGGCGCGGCCCACGGAGCCGTCCTCCAGAATCACGTCGACCTCAACGGTCGGATTGCCCCGGCTGTCCAGAATTTCGCGTCCGATGACGTCGATGATGGCGGTCATGAATGGCTCCCTCGTCCCTGCTGCGCGGGGCAGAACCGGCATGTGCCCGGCCCCCGCGCGGTCTGTCGTATCCGGTGACCTACATATCCGAGCCATGTGACGCTGCATAGAGCGGCCGGGCGCCGCGAGCCGTCACGGCAGGCCTGGAGCGGGAGTCCCAGGCCATGCGCGACACGCAGAAGTGATGTCGGCGTCATCACATAAAGCCATTCCGGCCCTGAATTCGTTCAGCCTGGTCGTCTACGCTGCCTGCTTCCATTCGAGGATTCGAAATCAAGGAGACAGGTGCGTTGAAGATCGATCGAAGGACCGTGCTGTTCGGGTTGCCGCTGTTTGCCGGCGGGTGCGTCTCGGGGAATTTCCCCGCGCCGCCGAACCCCCGCCTTGCAGCCCAGCCGCAGTATTCGCCGGAAATGGTCGCGATGTATGCCGCCATCGACACAGAGCCCTTTCCCGTGCCGGCGATCGATCTCCGCCAGGTCGATCCGAAGTTCCTGCGTGCAGAGGTCGCCTACGACAGCCCCCATCCGGTCGGCACGATCGTGGTCGATCCCTATGCCCGCTATCTCTATCTGGTGCGCGAGCGCGGCCGGGCGCTGCGTTACGGCGTCGGCGTCGGCAAAGTCGATGCGTTCAACTTCACCGGCGAGGCGACCATTGCCCGCAAGGCGGCCTGGCCGAGCTGGCGGCCGACCAACGACATGATTGCCCGCGAGCCGGACCGCTACGGCCCGCTCAGCGAGGGGCTTCCGGGCGGCCTGACAAATCCGCTCGGCGCCCGCGCGCTCTACCTCTATCGCGATGGCAAGGACACCTACTACCGCATCCATGGCACGCTCGAGCCGTGGACGATCGGCACCAAGGTGTCGTCCGGCTGTATCCGCCTGCTCAATCAGGACATCATCGATCTGCACCGCCGCACGCCGGTGGGCTCGAAGGTCATCGTCCTCACGGCGAGCGACGCCGTCGCCTGATCGGACGATCCCTCGCCGCGCGGAGCCACATGCCTCGCGCGGCAGAGGACCGAATGATGAGAGAAGCCGGCGCGACGCGCTCAGGCAAGGATCAGCGCGACACCGAAGGCGGCCGAGGGCGCAATGACAAGGGCGCCGTCCGCCGGTGCGCGGCCGAACGGGATCTGCGCCGCGTCCAGCCTCTCGGCCATGGCCGACCGGTCGGTGCCGCCAAGGACGATGGCCGCAAAGCGCGGCGTTCCCGGAGCTTCCGGCAAGGCGTCCGGCCCAAAGACGTCACAAAACGCGGCGGGTGTCGAAATCCGCAATTCGCCGCGACCGGTGTCGAACGCAATGCCGCCCCGAGCATCCACCGCCTCGGCCCCCGCAAAGGCGGCAAGGAACGGCGAGACGCTGGCCGGATCGGCGGCGACCATCACCACCGCCGCAATCCCGGTCGCGCCATTGGCGTGGTCCTGGAATTCGGGCGTCCAGAAATTCTCCGGAAAATGCTGCTCGCAGGTGAAGAAGCCGGCGTCGGGCATCGCGTCGCTGGAGGTGAAGGTCAGCGAGAAGGCGACCGTACGCGTCGAGCCGTCCGGCCGGCGCGCATCGCGCACGAAGCGGAAGGGCGCATAGGTGCGCAGGCCCGCGGCGGCGAAATCCGCGCGGTCGGCGGCGGTGCCGGCGCTTTCCAGCACCAGCATCGACAGGCCTTCGCGGTGCTTCAGGAAATCGCGATTGAAGGCGGCAAACGAGAAGGTCTCGTCGTCGCCGGGCGAAATCGCCGAATCGTCGGCCACCGACAGCAGTTCGAGGAAGGCGCCGTCGAACTGGACGAGACTGTTCATGGTGCCGAAGGGATGCCAGTTCACCGGCGTCACGGTGAAGCCGAGCGCCCGGTAGAACTCCCGCGTTGCCCGGAGGTCGCGGACCGGAAGGACCAGATGGTCGATGCCCCGTGCCACCGTGTCCTCCCCCCGTCCCTTCCTGCCGAGCGATCCCTCAGGCGATGGCGGCCCGCGCCCGTTTCAGGCCACATCTCTCGTCTGCGTCAGGCGCCGAGCGCGGCGATCCCGGCGGCGGCCACCTGCTCGTCCTCGTGCGACTGGACGCCCGAAACACCCACGCCGCCGACGCATTCGCCCTCGACGATGATCGGCAGGCCGCCCTGCACCGGCAGACGCGGCAGGAAGGCCGTGCCCGGGCGTTCCTTGGCCATGTCCTCGGCAAACCGCGTGGAGCGACGGGTCACCGCCGCGGCCTTTGCCTTGTCGACGGCGATCTGCGCGCTCATCGTGATCGCGCCGTCCAGACGTTCCAGCATCAGCGGCACGCCGTGGTCGTCGACGATGGCGATGGTGACCGCCCAGCCGCTGCGCTGCGCCTCGGCCTTGGCGGCGGCCATGATCGTCGCGGCATCCGCCCCGTCGAGAACCAGTTTCCTGCGCATCGTCGATCCTCTCTGTCGTGCCGCTCAGACGAGCCGGCTGCGTTCCACGGCCGCGCCGATGAAGCTGGCGAACAGCGGATGCGGCTCGAACGGCCGCGACTTCAGTTCGGGATGATACTGGACGCCGATGAACCAGGGGTGGTTGTCGAGCTCCACCGTCTCCGGCAGCACGCCGTCCGGCGACAGGCCGGCAAAGCGCATGCCCTTCTCTTCCAGACGGTCGCGGTAGTCGATGTTGACCTCGTAGCGGTGACGGTGGCGCTCGGAGATGCGCTCGCTGCCGTAGATCTCCGCGATCTTCGAGCCCGGCGCGAGCCGCGCCTCGTAGGCGCCCAGACGCAGCGTGCCGCCGAGGTCGCCGCCGGACATCCGCTTTTCCAGAAGGTTGCCGCGCAGCCACTCGGTCATGATGCCGACCACCGGCTCCGGGGTCGGGCCGAATTCGGTCGAGCTCGCCTTCTCCACGCCGGCCAGATTGCGCGCCGCCTCGATCACGGCCATCTGCATGCCGAAGCAGATGCCGAAATAGGGCACGTCGTGACGGCGGGCAAAGCCGGCCGCGGCGATCTTGCCCTCGGCCCCGCGCTCGCCGAAACCGCCCGGCACGAGGATGCCGTTGACGTGCTCCAGATAGGGCGTCGGATCTTCCTTCTCGAAGATCTCGCTCTCGATCCACTCGATGTTGACCTTGACGCGGTTGACGATCCCGCCATGCACCAGCGCCTCGATCAGCGACTTGTAGGCGTCCTTCAGGCCGGTGTACTTGCCGACCACGGCGATCGTCACCTCCCCTTCCGGATTGCGGATGTTGGAGGAGATCGCCTTCCACTTGGAGATGTCGGGCTCGGGCGCGTCGGTGATGCCGAAGGCCGCCAGCGTCTCGGCGTCGAGGCCGGCCTCGTGATAGGCGATCGGCACCTCGTAGATCGAGCGCACGTCGAGCGCGGGAATCACGGCGGTCTCGCGCACGTTGCAGAACAGCGACAGCTTCCGCCGCTCGCCGGCCGGGATCGGCCGGTCGCACCGGACCATCAGCAGGTCGGGCTGGATGCCGATCGAGCGCAACTCCTTCACCGAATGCTGGGTCGGCTTGGTCTTGAGCTCGCCCGCGCTCGGGATCCACGGCATCAGCGTCAGGTGGATGTAGACGGCATGCTGGCGCGGCAGTTCGTTGCCGAGCTGGCGGATCGCCTCGAGGAAGGGCATCGCCTCGATGTCGCCGACCGTGCCGCCGATCTCGCAGAGCACGAAGTCGTAGTCCTCGTTGCCGTCGAGAACGAAGGCCTTGATGGCGTCGGTCACGTGGGGAATCACCTGCACCGTGCCGCCGAGGTAATCGCCGCGCCGCTCGCGGGCGATGATGTCCTGGTAGATGCGGCCGGTGGTGATGTTGTCCTGGCGGTTGGCGGGCCGGCCCGAGAAGCGCTCGTAGTGGCCGAGATCGAGGTCGGTCTCGGCGCCGTCGTCGGTGACGAACACCTCGCCGTGCTGGGTCGGCGACATCGTGCCCGGATCGACGTTGAGATAGGGGTCGAGCTTGCGCAGGCGGCAGCGGTAGCCGCGCGCCTGGAGCAGCGCCGCGAGCGCCGCAGCGCCCAGTCCCTTGCCGAGGGACGAGACCACACCGCCGGTGATGAAGATATACCGCGCCATGGGTGATCAACCTATCGGGTGACGGTCCGATTCGTCAGGGTCTGCGCACCATCGGACCGCAAAAAATAGGATGCCATCGCGGCGGATGCCGCGCGGCGTTCAGAGCTTGTATCGCAACGGCGGCGGCCCGACCTGCGGGCCGCCGGAACCGGCATCACTGCGCCGGAGCGGCCGGGGCCTGTTCGGGCGCGGCGGGCGCAGGCGCTTCGCTGGCCGGAGCTTCCGGAG
>NZ_MCRJ01000028.1 GCF_001720135.1 Methylobrevis pamukkalensis | reverse complement strand
TCCCAGCCTCCGATGCCCCGACGTACCTTCAGGCACGTGTAGTCGTTGACGCCGGACAGAACTGCGTCCGGTCGCGAATCTTGGTGGTCCGATCAATTTCGGCGGCAGAAGATCCGCCTCGGGAGAGGCATTTCATCGACATGCGCCGCCGCGACGTGTCGGTAGTCCGATGCAAGGCAAGCTTGCAGGTCCGGACTTAAGAAAAACTTACTCAAACAGATGCAAACATTGAATCTGGACGCTGAATCAAGGCGCTTACGCAAGAGTACCTATATTTGATATGTTCACCTTATCTTTTTGGATGCCTGCACTGCCCGACGCCGGGGTGGCAGCCGCAACGGAACGCCGCACGAGTCTGAAACGGTTTGATTCTCTTGCGGTGCATCAACCGTGCAGAAAACAGACGCGCGGTGACCGCACGATGGGTGCTGCGGGATCGCAAGCGCTCTCGTGGAAACAATCGATACACAACGCCGTCCCCGGCGAGATCATCCGGCAACAGTGCGGGCCGATAACTCCTGCCATGGCGGCGGTGCTGCACCGTCCCTTCACGAACGGCACGCCGCCCGCCAAGGCATGCGCGAGCGGGCTATCGATCCACAAGGAGTTCACAGACATGATCAGATCTCATCTCGCCATCCTCGCCACCGCGGTCCTCGGCAGCGCCGCGGCGGTGTCCGCCATTGTCGGCGCCGCCGACGCCCGCCTCGGCGGCGGCCTCGCCATGATCGGTCAGTTCCAGCCCGGCCAGGGCTTCTCCGCCAATGTGGGGGACAAGCGGGTGATCGGATATTTCCTCGATCGCGACGGCGGCTGCGCGACCACCGTGATGATCTCCCAGGCAACCGGCACGGAGGCCGACGCGTCGACCGACGGGATGGCGCCTGTCCGTCCCGAGGCCGCCCTGCCCGCGGCGCGTGTCGAGTTCATGCTCGCCGACCGCGCCGCGGCGAGCGTGCGCACGCCGGATGGTGCCGGCATCGAGATCGCTTGCGGGGGTGCGGGCCGGACGCTGACCCTCGCGCACGCCCGGCAGGGCGTGATCTGAGCGGCAGGGACGGATCCGTCCTACTCGGCCGCCTCGGCAAAGACCGTGGCGATCGCGGCGCGCACGTCGTCGCGGCCGAAGGGTTTGGCCACCACCGGCGGCGCCGCATCGGCCAGCGCGCGGGCGATCCGGGCCGGGCCGGCGACCATGTCGCCGGTGACGAAGACGAAGCGCCGGGCAAGATCCGGCGCCCGCAGCGTCAGTTCCGCGTGCAGGGCGGTGCCCCCGCCGCCCGGCATGTGCAGGTCGCAGAAGACCATGTCGAAATGCTCGTGGCCGACCAGATCGAGTGCCGCGGCCGGGCCCACCGCCAGCGTCACTCTGTGGCCGTCGCGGTCGAGGATCTCGGCGAGCGTTCCGCCGACATCGGCCTCATCATCGACGACGAGGATCGACAGCGGACGCCCCGCGGTGATGGCCTCGCCGGCCTCCGTTTTCGGTGACGACGCGCCGACCGGCAGCACGATCCGGAACAGGGCGCCGCCGCCCGGCCGTTCGCCGACCTCGATCCGGCCGCCGTGGGCCTCCACGATGTTGCGGCAGACGGCAAGGCCGATGCCCGTGCCCGCCCCGGCCGGCTTGGTGGTGAAGAAGGCCTCGAAGATCCGCGGCCGCAGGTCGGGCGGGACGCCGGGGCCGTTGTCGGCGACCACGATGTGGACGCCGTCGTCGGCCCGGCGCGTCTCGATCCAGATGCACCGTTCGCGGTCGTCGGGCGGAAAGGCCTGCTGGGCGTTGAGCACGAGATTGATCAGCACCTGGGTGATCTGGTCCTCGTCGGCCTCCACGTCCGGGACGTCCGGGCCGTGACGCGGGATCACCGTGATGCCGGCGGACCGGGCGCCATAGGCGCCGATCTCCATCGCCTTGGCGACCACCGTCTCGATCGAGACTTGCGCCCGGCTCGGCTTCTGCTGGCGCACCATCGACAGGAAGGTGCGCACGATCCGCCCGCAGCGCTCGGCGGCGCTGCGCACCTTGGCGATGCGCCCCGGATTGCGCCGGTCTTCGGGCATCTCGTCGATCAGCGTCGCCTGCGCGACGACAATGGCGAGCGGATTGTTGAGCTCGTGGGCGAGGCTGGCGAGCAGCGAGCCCATGGCCGACAGTTTCTCCGCCTGGTGCAGCTTTTCGCGCTGCTCGGCGATTTCCCGTGCCGTGCGCCGCGCCTGGGTGAGATCCCGCACATAGGCGGCGTAGCGCACGCCCTCGACACCGTCGATCGCGTGGATCTGCAGTTCGATCGGGATGATCGACCCGTCGGACCGCATCGCCTCCAGTTCCACGCGCCGGCCGAGCACATGGGCGATGCCGGTGCGGCGGTAACGTTCCACACCGGCCCGGTGCGCCTCGCGCAGCGTCGGCGGCACGATGATGTCGCCGATCTCGCGGCCGCGCACCGCCTCGGTCTCGTAGGCGAACAGATGTTCGGCCGCCGGATTGAAGTCGACCACGCGGCAGTCGGCGTCGACCGTGATCACCGCATCGAGGGCGACCTCGATCACCGCGCGCGTCTTGCGCTCGGCGGCGACCAGCCGGCGATTGGAGTCCAGAAGCGCCAGATGCGAACCGGTGACCCGGTCGGCGAAGGGCCGCCACGCGGCGGGAAACACCTCGCGGTCGCCGGGATCACCGGTCGTTGCCAGCCGCTCGACCAGACCGGCCATGGCGATGGCGGGTTCCACGAAGGCCCGGGCGATCGCCATGTAGGCGAGCACCAGCATGGCGACCAACAGGGCGAGAAAGGCGATGAAGGGCAGCACGCCGCCGAAGGCCTGGGCCTCGACCACCGACGCCGGGACCGAATAGTGCAGCCGCCACGGCGCGCGTCGACGGAAAAATCGAGGCGGAAGGCGTCGCCCGCCCGTGCAAAGCCGAACAGGCCCGGCTCGGCCTCGCCGGTGAGATCAACGAGGCTCGCGGCGGGCGTCAGCTCCGAGGCGTTGCGCGCCACGCCGCGCGAGTCGGCCACGACATTGCCGGCGCCGTCGACCAGCACCAGGCTGTCCTTCGCCCATTCGGGCAGTGCCAGCGCCTCGCTGAAGACCGACAGCAGCACGTCGGTGCCGATCATGCCCATCTGGCGGCCGTCGACATCGACCGGCGCGTTGTGCGAGACCATCAGCCCGGCGCCGCCGGCATCCACATAGACGTGCGTCCACGATGCCCGCCGCGCCGGATTGCCGGCAATCTCGGTCAGGCGGTAGACGTCGTAGTCGAAATAGCCGAGGAAGCTCGCCAGCCGCGTCTCTTCCGGGCCGAGCATCGAAACGGCCGATGCCCAGGGCCAGATCAAGACGAAATCCTTCCGGGCGGTGAAATAGTAGCTCCATCGGAAGAAATTTTCCGTGGCGTGCACGGCGGCCATCAGCGGGAACAGACGCTCGGCGGCAATCAGTTCCGGATCGTCCTCCGGCCGTGCCGCGAGGGCTGCGCGCGGCCCCATGACAAGGCCGCCGCGATGGGCGGTGGCGGGCGCGGGTTCCGGAGTGGCGAAGATCGCGCCGGCTGCCGCATCGGCGGCCAGATGGCCGGGCGTGGTCGCCGTGCCGGCCGGGCTCGCAAGATCGGCGAGGAACGCCGTGCGCATGGCATCGACATGGACGTCGGCGGCCTTGACGATGCCCTCGACGACCGCGAGCCGCTCCTGCGCCATCCCTGCGCGCAGGTCGAGTTCGCGGCCGAGCGTGTCGCGGTATTCGCGCCAGATGAGCACCGCGAACAGCGCGACCAGCAGGCCGCCGGCGATCACCACCACACGTCGATGCCGGCGCGACAGCGCCGCGGCGTCAGAGATCGGGCGGGTCATAGCGATAGCCCTCGCCGCGCACGGTGCGGATGAGATCCCCGCCGCCCGGCGCCGTTTCCAGTTTCCGGCGCAGCGGGTGATGCGGATGTCGATCGAGCGGTCGGCGGGGTCGAGGTCGCGGCCGTCAACCAGCTGGGCGATCGCGGCCCGCGACAGCGGCCGGCCCGGACGCTCGGCGAAGACCCGCACGAGATCGAATTCCGAGGCTGTCAGTGCCACGCCGCCGCCTTCGGCATCGACCAGCCGGCGCCCCTGGACGAAGGCGGTGAGGCCGCCGAATTTCAGGCCGGTCTCGGATGCGGGTGCCGGTGTTGTGGTGGAAGGAGGGGATGCGGCCGGCGCCGCCTCGGGTTCGCGGGCCACCCGGCGCAGGACGCTGCGCACCCGCGCCAGCAGTTCGCGCAGATCGTAGGGCTTGACCACATAGTCGTCGGCGCCGATCTCGAGCCCGACCACCCGGTCGATCGGCTGGGAGGACCCGGTCGCCATGATGATGCCGGCCCGGGTCTCGCGGCGCAGCCAGCGGCAGAGCGACAGTCCGTCCTCGCCGGGGAGCGCCAGATCGAGAATCACCAGATCGACCCGCCGGGCGGCGACGAGATCGCGGAGTGCGCGGCCGTCGCGCACGCCGGTCACGTCCAGCCCCTTGGCCTCCAGATAGTCGACGACCGCCTCGCGGAGGTCCGCCTCGTCCTCGACGACGGCGACGAACTGCGTCTCCATGATGCCCGCTTGTGCCCCGCCACTCGCGAACGCCCCCGCCCGCGTAGTATGGAGTAGATATCTATCACCGGCGCCTGCCGGCTCCAAGGCCGGCCAGCGTCCCGCGCCGCCGGTTTGTTGCCTCGGATCAGGGATCGTCATGAGATGTTCCAGCCGTTGCGTGTGCTGATTGTCGACGACGAGGCCGACTTCGCCGAAGCGCTGGCGGTCTACCTGGAGACGCGCCGGATCGCGGTGCGCACGGCGACCGGCGGCGCGGAGCTTTTCGCGCTGCTGCCCGCGTTCCGGCCGGACCTGGTGGTGCTCGATCTGGCCATCGGCCGCGAGGACGGGCTGGTGCTTGCCGACAGGATGCGCTGCGATCCGGGCCTCGCCGTCCAGCCGGCGATCCTGTTCCTGTCCGGCAGCGCGACACCGACCGACCGGATCATCGGCCTCGAACTCGGCGCGGATGACTTCGTCGAGAAACCCGCCTCCCCGCGCGAGATCCTTGCGCGCATCCGCGCGATCGCCCTGCGGCTCGGGCGCGCCGATCCAGGACGGATCGTGCCGCTGGGGCGCACCGCCGTGGATCTGGCTGCCCAGAGCCTCATCGGCGCGGACGGCGAGGAGACCCCCCTCGGCCCGGGCGAGTTTGCCTTGCTGAAAGCCTTTCTCGACCGGCCGGACATCGTGCTCGACCGCGACGAACTGCTGCGCATCGCGCCTGCCTCCGATGACGAGCCTCTCGACCGCGCCATCGACCGCCGAATCGCCCGCCTGCGGCGCAGGCTCGAACCCGGCAACGGCGCCCCGGAGGTCATCGAGACGGTGCGCGGGGTCGGCTACCGCCTTGCCGACGGCGTCCGGCGGCGGATGACCTGAGATTCGCTCACCTGCCGCAGTGGATCGTCGCGACATGCTCGCTTGCGGGGCCGGCGTCACAGATGTCGCCCCACCTCCGGCAAGTTGACGACCACCTGCACACGTCGATCGTGCCGCCAGCACTGTTGCCGCTGCCCGCTCCGGCGCATGGCAGCTTGCGGAACACAGGAAGAACGGCTAATTTGTTCGTGATTTGTACCGAATCGGATCCGGCGCTGCGGCCTTGCTGCAAACCTGCGGTTCCGATCGGCGGCAGCGGCGTGCGCACCGGCATTTTCCGGTCTGCATCGACGCCAAGCGGAGCTGGGCCAGAATGCTGACGCGCAAGCAGCACGAGTTGCTGATGTTCATCCACGAGCGGCTGAAGGAGGCCGGGGTGCCCCCGTCCTTCGACGAGATGAAGGACGCGCTCGACCTTCGCTCGAAGTCCGGCATCCACCGGCTGATCACTGCGCTGGAAGAGCGCGGCTTCATTCGCCGCCTGCCCAACCGGGCGCGGGCGCTGGAGGTGATCAAGCTGCCGGAATCGGTCGGTCCCGGCCTCGCGAGCCGGCCGCGCGGCTTCTCGCCCAACGTCATCGAGGGTGACCGCGGCAAGGCCAGGCCGCCGGCCCCGCCGGTCCCGGTCATCGAACAGTCCGACAGCATCGGCGTGCCGGTGATGGGGCGCATCGCCGCCGGCGTGCCGATCTCGGCGATCCAGACCCATTCGCACACGGTGCAGATCCCGGTCGATCTGCTCTCGGCCGGCGAACATTTCGCACTGGAAGTTCGCGGTGACTCGATGATCGAAGCCGGCATCCTCGATGGCGACACGGTGGTGATCCGCAAGGGCAACACGGCCGAGTCCGGCGACATCGTGGTCGCGCTCGTCGACGACGAGGAGGCGACGCTTAAGCGGCTGCGCCGGCGCGGCGCCTCGATCGCGCTGGAGGCCGCCAACCCGGCCTACGAGACCCGGATCTTCGGGCCGGACCGGGTGCAGGTGCAGGGCAAGCTCGTCGCGCTGCTGCGCCGCTACTGAGGAGCCGCGACCGGCGGGCTTTCACTGGCGGGCTGCGGGCGAGAGGCCGGCCGGGACGGCCGCTCTGACCGGCGGGCGGATCGCTCCACGGCGCCGGCCGGTGTCCACGGCCGGCCTTCGCCCGACAGGGCGGTGGCGACGAGATCGAGGCGGACCTGCTCGCCGGCAACGGCGGCCGTCCGCCATGTGCTGGCGCCGGTCTCGCGCAGGGTGCTGCGGTCGATGACCGCGGCGTGATCCTGGCACCAGCGGGGTGCGTCGAGGCCCGTGACCACGAGATCGGCCCTGCGGCATTCCTCCCGGAAGGCGGCGGGATGGCGGATGACGGCGATGTAGAGCGTGCGGCTGGCTGTCGCATCGGCGGTGCCCGGCTCGGTGCCTTGCGCCGCCGTCTGCGGACGTGCCGCCTCCCCCATGCGCAGGATGCAGGCGTCGCGATCGCAGGCGACGCCCTGGCGCAGGCGGCGGTCGTCGGGCGCCAGCGGACTGCCGACATGGCGCAACCAGGTCGAGGCTTCGAAGGACGAGGCGCGGCCGACGAGGCGCGGCACACCATCCCCGGCGATGATCAGCACGCCCGTGCCGCTGCCCGAGATCAGCAGGTCCGGCCGGGGTCCGAACGGCATCAGCAGGACGCCGAGCGCGAGCGGCAGCAGGCCGAGTCGCCGGTGCCCGCCGTTCCAGAGCGCAAGCCACGTGCCGCCCGCAATCATGAGCAGGACGGCCTCCAGCGGCGGATGCGGAACGATGCCGCCGGACGGGGTCCAGTCGCTGACCATGCGGGCGATGGCGAGCATGCCGTCGATGCCCCAGCCCATGGCGACGAGGGCGGGGCCTTCCAGGCCGGTGGGCATGGCCAGGCCCGCGAGCACCGCGGCCGGCATGATCACAAAGGTGACCAGGGGCACCGCCAGCAGGTTGGCGACAAGGCCGAGGGGCGAGACCCTGTCGAAATGCCAGGCGGCGATCGGCGCGGTGGCGAGGCCGGCGATCAGCGAGGTCAGCATCAGGCCGCCGACGAAGCGCCAGAGCCGGCGCGGTCCTTCCGACACGAAGCCGCCCTGCGGGCTCTTCTGCTGCTGGCTGCGCAGGCGCGCCGCGAACCACTCATAGGCGGAAATCAGCGCCGCGACGGCGGCAAACGACATCTGCGCCCCCGGATCGAGCGCCGCCTCCGGGGCGATCAGCAGCACCAGCAGGGCAGCGACGGCGACGAGCCGCAGGTTGATCGCCGAGCGGCCGAGAATGACCGCGACCAGCACCAGGGCGGTCATGATCGCCGAACGCTGGGTGGCGACGCTCATGCCGGACACGGCAAGATAGCCGAGGGCGCCCGCCAGCCCGACCACGGCGGCGATGGATTTCACCGGAAGGCGCAGCGCCAGCGGCGGGATCGCCGCCAGCAGCGCCCGGACGAGGCCGTAGAGCACCGCCGTGACGAGGCTCATGTGCAGGCCGGAGATCGACAGCACGTGGGAGAGGCCGGAGATCCGCATCGCCTCGTCGGCCGCAAGGCTGATCGCGCCGCGGTCGCCGACCATCAGGGCGGCGGCGATCGCCCCGGCGTCCCCCGGCAGTTGCGCGCGGATGCCCTCACCGACCCTCTGCCGGAAGGCCTCCAGGGCGACGACGGGCGTCATGTCGGCCGGCAGCGGCGGCGTGACGGCCAGCGCGCGCACCGGACCGAGGGCAAAGCCGGTGCCGCCGATCCCGTCGAAATAGGCCTTGCGCGCAAAGTCGTAGCCGCCCGGCACCACGGGTGCGGACGGCGGCGCCAGCCGGGCGAGCAGTTCCACCGCTGCGCCCGGCGCAAGGCTCGTCTCGGAGGCGCGCACCGAGACGGTCAGCCGCGCCGGGAGGTCTTCCGGCCGTGTCCGGCTGATCGCGATCGGCCGCAGCACAAGGCGGGTCAGGCCGCCGCGCCGCGCCTCGGCGCGCTCGACGAAGGCGGTCACCGTGGCGGTCCGCTCGGTGAGGATCATCGGGTGAGCGCCGATGC
Source organism: Methylobrevis pamukkalensis (assembly GCF_001720135.1). Taxonomy (GTDB): domain Bacteria; phylum Pseudomonadota; class Alphaproteobacteria; order Rhizobiales; family Pleomorphomonadaceae; genus Methylobrevis; species Methylobrevis pamukkalensis. The sequence continues at coordinate 27,112 of NZ_MCRJ01000028.1, read as the reverse complement.
GGGTGTGAGCGGCGGCGAGACAGACGCCGCCGCAGGCCATGGCCAGCAGCAGCGCGGCGAAGGCGTGACGCCAGCGTGCGACGAGGCTCGCCGCCACGGTCACGAGGCCGGCGGCCACGAAGGTGGCGGGCGGCGGCTCGAAGGGGAGGAGGAAATAGAGGGCGATGCCGCCGCCGAGCGCAACCGGCAGCCACAGGAAGCCGCGTCCTGCGGTGATGTCCTCGGCGAGGCCGCGGCGAAGGCCGGCCAGCCCGCGCGGCACGGCCCGGCCGAGCCACTGCAGGACGCCGACGGGGCCCGCGCCGCGGACCGAAAGCGGCCGGCCGGCCAGCCCCCGGTCCGTCACCGCGCATCCCTTTGGATTCTGCCTGCGACCATGCTAGATCACCGCAACCCGACGCCCGCGACCCGCCCGCATGCCCCAGGCTCTCGACCCGGGGTGGCCGGCGGCCATCACTGCATCCCACACGAGTTTTGCCCATGTCCGACGCCGTCGTCACGCGATTTGCGCCCTCCCCGACCGGATTTCTTCACATCGGCGGCGCCCGCACCGCTCTCTTCAACTGGCTCTACGCGAAGTCGAAGGGCGGCCGGATGCTGCTGCGCATCGAGGACACCGACCGCGAGCGCTCGACCGACGCGGCCGTTGCCGCGATCATCGACGGCCTGACCTGGCTCGGCCTCGACTGGGACGGCGAGCCGATCTCGCAGTTCGAGCGGGCGGAGCGCCATCGGCAGGTCGCCCGCGATCTGGTGGCGGCCGGCAAGGCCTATCTCTGCTACTGCACGCCGGCCGAGCTGGAGGCGATGCGCGAGAAGGCGCGCGCCGAGGGCCGTCCGCCGCGCTATGACGGCACCTGGCGCGACCGCGATCCTTCGCTGGCGCCCGAGGGCGTGAAGCCGGCGATCCGGATCAAGGCGCCGCAGGACGGCGAGACCATCATCGACGACCAGGTGCAGGGCCGCGTCGCGTTCCCGAACAAGGACCTCGACGACTTCATCATCCTGCGCTCGGACGCCAATCCGACCTACATGCATGCGGTGGTGGTGGACGACCACGACATGGGCGTGACCCACGTGATCCGCGGCGACGACCACCTCACCAACGCCGCGCGCCAGAAGATCATCTACGATGCGATGGGCTGGGCCTTCCCGGTGATGTCGCACATTCCGCTGATCCACGGCGCGGACGGCGCCAAGCTCTCCAAGCGTCACGGCGCGCTCGGCGTCGAGGCCTACCGGGCGATGGGCTACCTGCCGGCGGCGCTGCGCAACTATCTCGTCCGCCTCGGCTGGGCGCATGGCGATTCCGAGGTGCTGTCCACCGAGGAGATGATCGCGCTGTTCGAGCTCTCCGGCATCGGCCGCTCGCCCTCGCGCTTCGACTTCGCCAAGCTGGAAAATCTCAACGGCCACTACATGCGGGTGACGCCCGACGCCGAGTTGCTGGCACACATCGAACGCCTGCTGCCGGACCTGCCCGACGGCGCGGCGATCGCCGCCAAGCTGGACGACACCATGCGCGCCAAGCTGCTTGCGGCCCTGCCGGGCCTCAAGGAACGGGCGAAGACGCTGGTCGAACTCGTCGATGCCGCCGGTTACCTGTTTGCCGACCGGCCGCTGCCGATCGACGAGAAGGCGGCGCTGCTGCTCGACGCCAACGGCCGCAAGGCGGTGGGCGATCTTGCCGAGAAGCTGGCCGTGGTCGACGACTGGTCGGCCGCCTCCACCGAGGCGGTGGTGCGGGCCTATGCCGAGGCCGAGGGCCTGAAGCTCGGCAAGGTGGCGCAGCCGCTGCGCGCCGCGCTGACCGGCCGGACCACCTCGCCGGGCATCTTCGACGTGCTCGCCGTGCTTGGCCGCGACGAGACCATCGGCCGGCTGCGCGACGCCGCCTGAGCCGCGACACCTCCCGGCAGCGCCCGGTCCCGGCGATGCAGCGGGCGACCGGGCGGCCGGCCGGACAGGCTTATGCTCGGGCCGGAGAGGCGACGGATTCTCCTCGCAGGTGCGGCGCAACAGTTGCGCCGCGCCGCGCCTTCCGTGCAGGCGCGAGAGCGCCGCGCGCGGCTTGCCGCAGTGCACATTTTCCGATACGCAGTCAGCAAGGCTCCGCAGGATCCCTGCGTTCCTTCCCCCGGCGCGTATCCCTCGGCCCCAGGCCATTTTCCGGTCTTACGCGCTTCCTGGACAGATCCATTCAAGGAGGTTCGATCCATGAGCGAAACCCCAGCCTCCCTCAGCATCGGCGATGCGGCCAGTTCGCTGCCGGTGAAGACGGGAACGATCGGACCGAGCGTCATCGACATTTCGAAGCTCTACGGCCAGACCGGGCATTTCACCTACGATCCGGGCTTCACCTCGACGGCGTCCTGCGAATCCCAGATCACCTACATCGACGGCGACAAGGGCATCCTGCTCTATCGCGGCTACCCGATCGACCAGCTCGCCGAGAACGGCGACTTCCTCGAGACCTGCTATCTCCTGCTCTACGGCGAACTGCCGACGGCGGCCGAAAAGGCGGATTTCGACTACCGGGTGACGCGGCACACCATGCTGCACGAGCAGATGAACCGCTTCTTCTCCGGCTTCCGCCGTGACGCCCATCCGATGGCGGTCATGGTCGGCGTCGTCGGCGCGCTCTCGGCCTTCTACCACGACTCGACCGACATCTCCGATCCCTACCAGCGGATGGTCGCCTCGCTGCGCATGATCGCAAAGATGCCGACGATCGCGGCGATGGCCTACAAGTATTCGGTCGGCCAGCCCTTCGTCTATCCGGACAATGCGCTCGACTTCTCGGCGAATTTCCTGAAGATGTGCTTCAGCGTTCCCTGCGAGGAATACAAGCCGAACCCGATCTACGCCAAGGCGATGGACCGGATCTTCATCCTCCATGCCGACCACGAGCAGAACGCCTCGACCTCCACGGTGCGTCTGGCCGGCTCCTCGGGCGCCAACCCGTTCGCCTGCATCGCGGCCGGCATCGCCTGCCTCTGGGGCCCCGCCCATGGCGGCGCCAACGAGGCGGCGCTCAACATGCTGCAGGAGATCGGCACGCCGGATCGCATTCCGGAGTTCGTCGCCCGCGCCAAGGACAAGAACGATCCGTTCCGCCTGATGGGCTTCGGCCACCGGGTCTACAAGAACTACGATCCCCGCGCCCGGATCATGCAGCAGACCACCCACGAGGTGCTCGGCCAGCTCGGCATGTCCAACGATCCGCTGCTGCAGGTCGCGCTGGAACTCGAAAAGATCGCGCTGTCGGACGAGTATTTCATCGAGCGCAAGCTCTATCCGAACATCGACTTCTACTCCGGCATCACCCTGCGCGCCCTCGGCTTCCCGAAGTCGATGTTCACGGTGCTGTTCGCGGTCGCCCGCACGGTCGGCTGGATCGCCCAGTGGAAGGAAATGATCGAGGATCCGGGCCAGCGCATCGGCCGCCCGCGCCAGCTCTACATCGGCTCGCCGCAGCGCGAATACATTCCGGTCAACGCGCGCGGCTGAGACCGCGTGCAGGCAGGCATCCGGAAGGCGTGCGGAGCGATCCGCGCGCCTTTTCTGTTTCATCAGGAGATTGCTCGATCAGGCGCCGGCATGCGGCCTGCCGCGGCGGGCAACGTCGATGACGACCTCGGCGGCGAGATCGCTGGGATGCCGGCCCTCCGGCAGCGCCATGGCCGCGCGCAGCCTTCCGAAGGCTTCCACCTGGCGGCGGCGGGCGGGATCGGAGAGATCGAGCAGCGGCGCGACGTGATCGGCGAGATTGGGGCCGGTCACGCCGTCTTCCAGGAATTCGGGCACGATGTTCTCGCCGAGGATGATGTTGGTCAGCACCATCGAGTGGACGTAGGCGAGGCGCGGAAAGATCCGCGTGAGGTCGCGGAAGCGGCGGTAGAACCAGTCGAGCTTGTAGGTGACGATCATCGGCACGCCCGACAGGGCCAGTTCGAGCGTGACCGTGCCCGAGGCGGCCAGCGCCGCACGGGCGCTGCGGAAGGCGGCGAATTTCGCGGCCTCGCCGACCATGATCTCCGGCTGCACCGGCCAGGTGGCGACCGCGGCGCGGATCTCGTGCTCCAGATGCCCGACCGCAGGCAGGACAGCCCGGAACTCGTGGCCACGGGCGGCCAGTTCGGACAGCGTCTCGGCAAAGGGCGCCATCAGCCGGCTGACCTCGCTGCGGCGGCTGCCGGGCAGCACCACCAGCACCGGGCGCTCGTCCGCGGGCGTTTCGCCCAGCGCTTCGGTGCGGGCAAGGTCGAGACGCTCGGCGAGCGGATGGCCGACATAGGTGCAGGGTGGGCCACCGAGCCGGCGATGGACCTCCGGCTCGAAGGGCAGGATCGCCAGCAGGTGATCCACATAGGCGGTCATCTTGCGGGCCCGGCCCGGGCGCCACGCCCAGACGCTGGGACTGACATAGTCGACGACCGGGATCTGCGGCCGCTTCTTTCGGATGCGCCGCGCCACCGCGTGGGTGAAATCCGGGCTGTCGATGATGACCACCACGTCCGGTTCGGCGGCCAGCGCGGCATCCACCGTCTGGTGCACCCGGCGGACGATCGTCGGCAGCCGGGCGAGCACGGCGGAAATTCCCATGACGGAGATGTCGGCGAGCGGGAAGAGGCTCGAAAGCCCGAGGCCGATCATGCGGTGGCCGGCAAGGCCGGAGAAGACGACACCGCCCTCCCCCAATCTCCGCCGCAGTCCGGCCACCAGCCCGGCGCCGAGCTGGTCGCCGGATTCCTCGCCGACGACGACGAAGACCTTCAGCGGCGCGGTCACGCCGCAGCCCCGCGCTGCCGGCCGACGAGATAGATGCCGGTCTCATCCGCGGCGGCGATCGTGGCGCGGCGGTCGAGCACCAGCACGCGGCCGGCCTCGACGGCGATGCCGGCAAGACCCGCGGCGGCGGCGGCCGCAACCGTTGCCGGGCCGATGGTCGGCATGTCGACGCGCATGTCCTGCTGCACCTTGGCCGCCTTGACCAGCACGCCGTCGCGGTCCTTCCAGCGCAGGCGGCCGATCCGGCGCAGTTCGGCGATGCGGGCGATCAGCATGTCGGTGCCCTCGACGCCCTCGACCCCGACGACGCGGCCGCCGACGGCCACCGCCGCCTGGCCGATGTCGAGCCGGCCGAGAAGGTCGACCGCCTCGAAGGCGCAGGCGATGTCGCCGTCATGGCGGCGCTGGGGAGCGTGACGGCCGAGAGTGCCGACGGAGGCCACGAGGTCCGGCGCAACGTCCTGAGCGCCGACGACCCGCAGGCCGCGATCCTCGAAGAAGCGGACGACCCGCTGCAGCACTGTGTCGTCGCCGCCGATCATCATCGCGAGGATGCGCGGCAGGTTGACGATGGCGCCGAAATCGAGCCGGATCGACGAGAAGTCCGGCCGGGACACCGAGCCGGCGATGACGATCTCCTCCACGCCCTCGCGGCGGATGAGGTCGAACAGCCGGCCGATCTCGCCCCAGCGGACGGAGTGATGCGGGAAGCCGCGATAGCCGGGATCGACCTCGCCGTCGATGCCGAAGATGACCACCTGACGGCCGGCGGCCGTGGCACCCGCCGCCACGGACAGCGGCAGCAGGCCGCCGCCGGCGACGATGCCCAGAGGCTTCGAACTTGCAGGACCGCTGCCGGCCGGAGCGGGGGCCTGCGGCCCGGCGCTCATTCGCCGTCCGCCTCGATCGACTCCGGCGTGCTGATCTCGCGGTCGCCGCCGGCGCGCAGGAAGGTCACCAGCCGGTCCACCAGCGGCGATCCGCCGAAGCGGGCCTCGAGGTCATCGGTGCGCGTGGCCAGGCTGCCGGCACCGGAGAAGAGCGCGCGATAGGCGGCGCGCAGGGCATGGATCTGCTCGCGCGGGTAGCCGGCGCGGCGCAGGCCGACCAGGTTGAGACCGCCGAGCCGGCCGCGGTTGCCGACCAGCATGCCGAAGGGAATGAGATCATGGGCAACGCCGCTCATGCCGCCGACAAAGGCGTGGTCGCCGATCCGCGCCCACTGGTGGACCGCGCTGAGGCCGCCGAGAATCACGTGGTCGCCGACGGTCACGTGGCCGGCGAGCGTGGCGTTGTTGGCGAGGATGACGTTGTTGCCGACGATGCAGTCATGGGCGATGTGGACACCGACCATCAGCAGGCAGCGATCGCCGACCCGCGTCTCCATGTGGCCGCCCTCGGTGCCGAGATGCAGCGTCGCGTGCTCGCGGATCACCGTGTCGGCGCCGATCACCAGCCGGCTCGGCTCGCCGCGGTATTTCAGATCCTGCGGCGGCACGCCGCGACGGCGAAGGGAAAGAAGCGGGTGCGCGGCCCGACCGTGGTGCGGCCGTCGATCACCACGTGGGACTGCAGCACCACGCCGTCGCCGAGAACGACGTCCTTCCCGACCGTACAGAAAGGGCCGATGGTGACGCCCTCGCCGAGGGTGGCGCCGTCGGCGACGATCGCAGTCGGATGGATGTCGGTCATGTGTCCTACCCGTCAACCAGCATGGCGCTGAGTTCCGCTTCCGCGACCTTGATGCCGGAGACCTTCGCCTCGCAGGCATACCACCACATGCTGCCGCGCTTCTTGATCTTCTTCACGTGATATTCGACGACGTCGCCGGGACCGACGGGCTTGCGGAACTTCACCTTGTCGACCGTCATGAAGTAGACGATCTTCGGGCTGCCGATGCCCTCGCGCGAGGCGACGCACATGCGCCCGCGGTCTGGGCCATGCCCTCGATCATCAGGACGCCCGGCATCACCGGCCGCGAGGGGAAATGCCCCTGGAAATGCGGCTCGTTGATCGTCACGTTCTTGATGCCGATGCCCGACTCGTCGCTGTCGACCTCGATCATGCGGTCGATCAGAAGAAACGGATAGCGGTGCGGCAGCAGTTCCAGCAGCCGCATGATGTCCATGACCTCGAAGGTCTTCTTCTCGCCCGTCGCCACAGGGCTTTCGGTCTCAGTCACTGTCACCGTCTCCAACAGCCTTGGCGGCGAGCTTGCGCAACGTCCGCACTCCCTTCATCCACTGGCGGAGCGGCATGGCCGGGGATCCGCCCCACTTCTCTCCCGCCGGGATATCACTGGCGACGCCGCTGTTGCCCGCGACCTGCGCGCCGGTTCCGATCCGCAGATGGCCCGAAATGCCCGCCTGTCCGCCGAGGGCCACGAAATCGCCCAGCGTGCTGCTTCCGGAGATGCCGCTCTGGCTGACGATGACGCAATGCCGTCCCACCACGACGTTGTGGCCGATCTGCACGCCGTTGTCGATCTTCGTGCCTTCGCCGATGATCGTGTCGCGATTGGCGCCGCGGTCGATCGTGGTGTTGGCCCCGATCTCCACGTCGTCCTGGATCGCCACCCGGCCGATCTGCGGCACCTTCATGTGTCCGCTGGGCCCCATCGCGAAGCCGAAGCCGTCCTGGCCGATGCGCACGCCGGGATGGATGATCACCCTGTTGCCGACAAGGGCGAACATCACGGTGGCGCCGGCGCCGACATAGCCGTCGCGGCCGATCCGCACGTCGTGGCCGATCACCGCGTTGGCGCAGATCACCGTGCCCGACCCGATCTCGGCCCGCGGGCCGATCACGGCGCCCGGCTCGACGCACACCCCATCCTCCAGCCGTGCGTCCGGATGCACGACCGCCGCCGGGTGGATGCCGGAATTGCCGAAGGCGCCGGTCAGGCGGGTCGCGTCGGGAAACAGCGCCTGCACCACCATCGCGCTCGCGCGGTAGGGGGAAGCGGCGACAATCATTGCCACGCCCTCGGGCGCCTGCGCGGCGTATTTGGTTCCGCAGATGCAGGCCGTCGCGCGCGTGGCGCGGAAGTCGGCGAGATAGCGGGGATTGTCGAGGAAGGTCAGTTGCCCCTCCCCGGCCTCGCTCAGGGGGGCGACGCCGGTGATCACCGCCTCCGGATCGCCCGCCGCAACCCGCCCCTTCACCAGGGCGGCAATCTCGGCGACCGTGAAGGTTCGGGCGGGGCGGAAGAAGACGGGATCAGGCATGGGATTCTTCTGCAAGGCTGCGCGATCGTGGGACGGCGACGGATCTGTCGGTGTGGCGAGACAAGGACGGCCACCGCCCGTCCCGCCTCTGCCATAGCGCCCCCGCCGCCGATTTGGAACCGCTTTCACGCACCGGGCACGCAGCGGACGTCATGCATCGCCGCACCGGTTCGTCCGGCCGGTTGCCCCAGCGTGGCGGTCTCATGAAAAAGGCCGCCGAAGTGGCGGCCTTTTCCGATCTCGTCCGGCAATCCGGATCAGAAGCGCGTTCCGCCCGAGAAGCTGAACAGCTGCGTACGGTCGGCGTCGTCTTCGGCCACCGGCAGCGCGACGTTGGCGCGCAGCAGGCCGAAGGGCGACTGCCAGAGCAGGCCGAGGCCCACCGAGGCACGGATCGAGGCGTCGTCGCCGATGACACTGGCACCGGTCGCCGCGACAGTGTCCTCGTCCACGTCCCACACGGTGCCGGCATCGGCAAACAGCGAGGCGTAGAAGCCGAGGTCCGAGGGGATCAGCGGAACCGGGAAGATGGTCTCCACCGTGCCGCCGACGAAGAACTGGCCGCCGAGGAGGTAGCCGGTGTCCGCGTCACGCGGGCCGATGCCGCCGCTCTCGAAGCCGCGCACCAGGTCGCCGCCCATCCGGAAGTGGTCGCGATAGTCGAGGTTGTCGCCCAGACCCACCACGTGACCCGCCTTGGCACCGACGTGACCGATGATGCCGTAGTCGGTGTTCAGCTCGCGATAGTAGTCGGCCTGCACGGTGGTGCGGATGAACTGGGCATCGCCGCCGACGCCCGCGCCTTCCTGGCCGAACTTCGCATAGATGCCATCCCGCGGCATCGCCATGTTGTCGATCGTGTTGTAGACGAGCGAGTAACCCAGCGACGACACGATCCGGTCCTCGTCACTGATGAGGTTCGGATTGACGTCGGTGATCTTCGACGAGATCTCGTCGATCTCCGACTGGGAGATGTTGTAGCTGAGGCCGAGCGTCAGATCCTCGACGAGCGGGATGCCGAGGCGGAGCGTGCCGCCGTTGACCACTTCCTCGTAGGGATGCAGCGACGTCGACGAGGATTCGCCGATGGCGTTGCGGTAGATGTCGAAGCCGGCCGACAGGCGACGGTCGAGGAAATAGGGCTCGGTGAAGGACAGCTGGTAGGTCTGGGTGTCCTCGCCGCGTCCGGCGGCGATCTTCACCTGCTGGCCACGGCCGAGGAAGTTGCGCTCGGACAGCGAGACCTGGGCAATGATGCCGGCGTCGGTGGAATAGCCGCCACCGATCGAGATCTCGCCCGTGGACTGATCCTCGACCTGCACGTTGACGATCACCCGATCCGGCGCGGAGCCCTGCTCGGAGAAGATCTTCACGCTCTTGAAGTAGCCGAGGTTGTTGAGGCGGCGCTCGGCCTTGTCGATCAGCACCTGGTTGTAGGCGTCGCCCTCGGCGAGATCGAACTCGCGGCGGATGACATAGTCCCGGGTGCGGGTGTTGCCGACGACATTGATGCGCTCGATGTAGGTCCGTGCGCCCTCGTCGATGAAGTAGGTGATCGCGATCGTGCGGGCGTCGTAGTCGCGTTCGCCGCGCGGACGGACCTGGGCGAAGGCGTAGCCCCGCGAGCTGACGGCCAGCGTCAGATCCTCGAGCGTGCGCTCGACGGCTTCGGAGTCGTAGACGGCGCCGGGGCTGGTCCGCGCCGCGCCTTCAAGGGCGGCAACGTCGAGATCGGGCAGCGTGGTTTCGACGCTGATGTCGCCGAAGGTGTACTGCTCGCCCTCTTCCACGGTGAAGGTGATGAAGAAGGCGTTCTGGTCGCGATCGAAGTCGGCCACGGCCGAGATCACGCGGAAGTCGGCGTAGCGTTCTTGTAGTAGAAGCGGCGCAGCAGCTCCTGATCGGAATTCATCCGGTCCGGATCGTAGTTGTCCGTCGTGCGCAGCCAGCCGAGCAGGCCGGTCTCGCGCGACTGGATCACGCTCTGCAGCCGGCCGTCGCCGAAGGCCTTGTTGCCGATGAAGGTGATCTTGGAGATTTCGGTCCGCGGACCCTCGTCGATCTTGAAGACGAGGTCGACGCGGTTCTCGCCGAGGTCGATGACCTGGGGATCGACGGTCGCGTTGTAGCGGCCGGTGCGACGGTAGAGCTCGAGAAGGCGCTGCGTGTCCGACTGGACCTTGGCCTGGGTCAGGACCGCGCGCGGCTTGAGCTCGATGGCGGCCGCCAGCGTCTTGTCGTCGTGGTGATCGTTGCCCTCGAAGGCGACGCGGCCGATGATCGGGTTCTCCGACACGGCCACGATTAGGGTCGAGCCCTGACGCGAGATCCGGACATCCGAGAACAGGCCGGTGTCGAACAGCGCCTTCACCGACGCGTCGATGTCGAGGGCCCCGTAGGACTGCCCCGGCTTGATCGTGACGTAGGAGACGACCGTGCTTTCCTCGACGCGGGTGTTGCCCGTCACCGAGATGCGGCTGATCACCTCGGCATGGGCGGAAGCAGCGCCGAGAAGCGGAAGCCCGCTGGACACGACCGGAAGCGCCGTCCCGACGACGGCAGCAACAGCCATGACCCTGAACATCTGGAAAAGTGTTCTCATGAGATACTCGAACCCGCTGTTTCTAGCGCCAGAACCCCCGTCACGACGGAATCTGACTCTGTCACGCCCTTGAGTTTCATACAGTGTTTCCACTGCCGTTCAAGCGCACCCCTGGCCTCGAAGGCATTTACCGGACGACAGTTGCCATCGGGCAACGCCGCCGGAAAATGCCGTTGTCCCTCGGGCGTGGCCGGCCGGGCCACACCCTACCCTTGCGCCGTGTCAGCCGACGCCGGTCCAGCGCATGATGTCGTTCCATGTCGCGAACAGCATCAGCGCCAGCACCAGCGTCATGCCGATCTGGAAGCCCACGCCCTGCGCCCGCTCCGATAGCGGCCGGCCGCGCACGGCCTCGACCGCGTAGAACATCAGGTGCCCGCCGTCGAGCATGGGCACCGGAAAGAGATTGATCATGCCGATGCTGACCGACATCACCGCGGCAAGGTTGACCAGCGCGGCAAAGCCGAGCGTCGCGACCTGGCCGGAAATCTGGGCGACCCGGATCGGGCCGCCGAGCTGGTCGGCCGGCTCCACGCCGAGAACGACGTTGCGCAGATAGTCGAGCGATCGCTCGAGGATGTACCAGGTCTGCGCCGCCCCCGCGCCCACTGCCTCGAGCGGGCCGTAGTGCTTCAGCGTCATCTCGCCGGTGCGGGTGATGCCGAGCAGTCCGACCCGGATCTCGTTGCCGAAGCGGTCGTCCATCGTCTGCCACTTCGGGCTGGCGAGAAGTTCGATCGTCTCGCCGGCGCGCTCCACCGAGAAGCGCAGCGTGTCGGTGGCACTGGCCCCGACCACGCGCTGGATCTCGCCGAAATCGGAAATCGGGCTGCCCTCGATGGCGACGATCAGGTCGCCCTCCTCGAAGCCGGCCTCCGCGGCCGCGCTGTCCGGCATGACGCTGCCGACGAGCGGCGGGTAGACGGGCTGGCCGTAGGACATGAAGAAGAAGGCGAAGATCGCGATCGCCAGCAGGAAATTGGCGGCGGGACCGGCGGCAACGATCGCCGCGCGCCGCGCGATGCTCTTGGTCTGGAAACGGCCGGCCTCGTCCTCGGGAGACAGCGGCACGCGCGGCGCACCGGTCTGGGCGCTCGCCGCATTCATGTCGTCGATGAATTTCACGTAGCCGCCGAGCGGAATGGCGGCGAGGCGCCAGCGCGTGCCCTTGCGGTCGACGAAGGCGAAGATCTCCGGGCCGAATCCGATCGAGAACGCCTTGACCTTCACCCCGCACAGCCGCGCCACGACGAAATGGCCGAGCTCGTGTACGAAGACGACGACAAGGAGCACGAACAGGAACGGCACGAGATAGCCGACGAGGCCGTACAATCCCTCGAGGATGGACATCGTAAACCGCACTTTCTGCGAGACGCCACACAATCGGCGCCAGTTACGCGACGCCGGAGTATCGCATGCCGGATGGAGGTTTCCAAAGCCGCTCCGATACGCGGAGCGCAGGCCACCGATGCCGCCGACGTGCCGTCATGGTCGCAGTCCCATGACGCCTCACGACGATGGTTACCTAAAATCCTTCACAAATCTTATCCGTTCTGGACAGATTCGGGAGAGGGAACACGCATTGCGAGTCCCCGCGCCTAGCGCGCGAAGGCGTGACAGCTTCAAGAGCTTTGTGCCGCGCTGCAGCATCAAGGTCAAGGGCGTCGTCGAGCGAGGCCGGGACCGCCGACAGGCCGCGGGATTCGCAGGCCGAGAGGGTTTCCTCGACGACGGCGGCGATCTGCAGATAACCGAGGCGATCGGCGAGAAATTCGGCCACCGCCACCTCGTTGGCGGCGTTGAGGACCGTGGCCGCCCCCCCTCCCCGCGCCATCGCCGCCTCGGCAAGGCCGAGACAGGGGAAGGTCTCGCGGTCGGGCGCCTCGAAGGTGAGGGTGCCGAGCCGGGCAAGGTCGAGCGGGGCCACCGGGGCCGCCATTCGCGCCGGCCAGGCGAGGCAGCAGGCGATCGGCGTGCGCATGTCGGGGCTGCCGAGCTGGGCGAGCAGCGAGCCGTCGCGGTAGCGCACCAGCCCGTGAACCACGGACTGCGGATGCACCAGCACGCCGAGGCGCTCGGCCGGAACGGCGAACAGGTGATGGGCCTCGATCAGTTCGAGGCCCTTGTTCATCAGCGTGGCGGAATCGATGGTGATCTTGGCGCCCATGCTCCACTTCGGGTGGCGCAGCGCCTGCTGGCGGGTCACGTGGCGCAGCTGCTCGCGGGTGAAGCCGCGGAACGGCCCGCCGGAGGCGGTCAGCACGATCTCCTCGACAAAATCGCGGTTGGCCTCTTCCAGCACCTGGAAGATGGCGTTGTGCTCCGAATCGACCGGCAGCACCGTGGCTCCGGCGCGGCGCGCGCTGTCCATGAAGAACGCGCCGGCGCAGACGAGACATTCCTTGTTGGCGAGCGCCACGGTGGGCGCGCTGCGCAGGGCCGCGAGCGTCGGGGCAAGGCCCGCGGCGCCGACGATGGCGGAGACCACGATGTCCGCCGGCCGGCTCGCCGCCTCGATCACGCCCTCCGGTCCGCCGAGGGCTTCGATTCCCGTACCGGCGAGCCGATCGCGCAGCTCCGGCCAGACGGCGGGATCGGCGATGGCGGTGGCCCTGGCGCGGAGCGAGATGGCGAGATCGGCAAGCGCCGCCACGTCGCGGTTGGCGGTCAGCGCCTCGACGGCAAAGCGCTCCGGGTCGCGGGCCAGAAGATCGCAGGTGCTGCGGCCGACCGAACCGGTGGCGCCGAGCACGGTGATGCGGCGGCGCGGGCCGGCGCCGCGAGAATCGCCCGCCTCCTCCGCTCCGCTCACCATCGGATCAGCCCCGCGGCGAGCGAGGGGCCGCCATGGGCAAGACCGATCGCCGCGGCAAGGATCGCCGCCGGGATCAGGCCATCGACGCGGTCCATGATGCCCCCATGGCCGGGAATGATCGTGCCCGAATCCTTGACGTCGAACCGCCGCTTCACCGCCGATTCGCCGAGGTCGCCGAGTTGGGAGACGACCGAAAGAATGAAAGCGATGCCGGCAACGACGGCAGGCGACGGCAGGCCGGCGACAAGGGCGAGGAGAAGGCCGGCGAGCACCGCGCTGAGCGCGCCGCCGATCGCGCCCGACCAGGTCTTCTTCGGCGAGACGCGCGGCCACAGTTTCGGTCCACCGAGCGCCCGGCCGGCGAAATAGGCGCAGCTGTCGGTGGTCCAGACGGTGACGAGCACGAACACGACCGCGATGAAGCCGTCCGGTCCCTCGCGCAGCAGCGACAGGGCGATGCCCGGGGCGCCGCCATAGAGCAGGCCGGCCGCGACCCAGAGATAGCGCGAGCCGGCGGTGAGCGCGGCCACCGCGAACAGGCCGGCGCCCAGCACGAGGCCGCCCATCGCACCGGATGCGCCGGCCGGCGTTCCGAGCACGACGAGACCGCAGAACACCGGCAGGGCCCGGCCGAGATACTGCGAGCCGCCCGGGGCGGCGATCCGCATCCATTCCATCACCACCAGCGCGCCGCCGAGCGCGACCATGGCGGTGAAGGCAAGGCCGCCGGCGAAGGTGAGGCCGATGGCGAGCGGAACCAGCACCAGGGAGGCGACGAGGCGCTTGTAGAAGTTGGCCGAGACGATCGGCGGCGCCTCCTCGGGTCCCGCGCCGCTCATGCGCCGGCCTTCGCCGAGAGGCCGCCGTAGCGGCGGTCCCGGTTCTGGAATTCGAAGAGCGCGCGGTCGAAATCCTGCTCGCGGAAGTCCGGCCACAGCACCGGCACGAACACGAACTCGGCATAGGCCGCCTGCCACAGCAGGAAGTTCGACAGGCGCTGCTCGCCGCTGGTGCGGATGATCAGGTCCGGATCCGGGATCTCGGCGGTCATCAGGTGGCGGGCGAGCGCCGTCTCGTCGATGTCTTCCGCGCGCATCCGGCCGGCGACGACCTCGGCGGCCAGGCTGCGGGCCGCGCGGGCGATCTCGTCGCGGCTGCCGTAGTTGAAAGCAACGACGAGGGTCATGGCGGTGTTGGCGGCGGTCAGGCTCTCGGCCTCGTCCAGCAGCGCACCGATGTCGCCGGGGAGATTCTCGCGGCCGCCGACGACGCGCACCCGGACGCCCGACCGGTGCAGGTCGATCAGATCCTTGCGGATGAACACGCGCAGCAGCGTCAGGAGATCGGCGACCTCGTCGGCCGGCCGGTTCCAGTTTTCCGAGCTGAAGGAGAAGAGCGTGAGATAGGCGATGCCGCGCCGTCCGGCGTGGCGGACGATGTCGCGCACCGTCTGGACGCCGCGGCGATGGCCTTCGGCGCGGGCAAGACCACGGGAATGCGCCCAGCGGCCGTTGCCGTCCATGATGATCGCGACATGGCGGGGAAGCGCATGGACCGCCGTGCTCTCTTCCGCCACCGCGTCGGTTCTCACCGTCATTGCCCTCATCCGCAGCGCGCCCGTCCGGCGGCGAGGCGGCCCTGGTCCCGAGACCGGATCGCGCCGCCACCTTGCGCCCCGAAGCCGAACGCTCCGCGCCGGGGCCTGTCCTGCCGGTGACCTCCGGCGTGCTTCGGGCGGCAGCCTGCAGGCTGCGCAAGCCGCCTGCCCGTCCCCCGCGGGAGGTCAGACCTGCATGATTTCCTGCTCCTTGGCGGCCAGCATCCGGTCCGCTTCGGAGATCGACTCGTCCGTCAGCTTCTGGACACGGTCCGCAAGGACCCGCGACTCATCTTCGCTAATGGAAGCGTCCTTTTCCAGCTTCTTCAGCCCGTCCATGCCGTCGCGCCGCACGTGGCGAATGGCGACCTTGGCCGCCTCGGTGTACTTGTGCGCGATCTTGACCAGTTCCTTGCGGCGGTCGGTGTTCAGCTCCGGGATCGGCAGGCGCATCAGCGTGCCGTCGATGATCGGGTTCAGGCCGAGATTCGACTCGCGGATGGCGCGCTCCACGGCGCCCACCATCTGCTTGTCCCACACCTGCACCGACAGCATGCGCGATTCCGGCACGCTGACCGTCGCCACCTGGGTGAGCGGCATGGTCGCGCCCCAGGCTTCCACGACGATCGGATCGAGCAGGCTGGCGCTGGCGCGGCCGGTGCGCAGTCCCGAGAGTTCGTTCTTGAAGACCGAGAGGCTGCTCTGCATGCGCCGCTTCAGGTCATCGATCAGGTTCGTGCCATCTGCCATGTTCTTCTTCCACCCTGCTGGCAAGACCGGCGCCCCTCACCCTTGCGGGCACGGGCATGCTGGAAGCCCGCCGCGCATGGGCGGCATGCGGGCTTCGCGCGTCCGGTCGGTCAATCGGCGATCAAGGTCGAGCGCCCGGCGCCGGTGAGCACCTCGACGAAGGCCCCCGGCTCGTGAATGGAAAAGACGATTACCGGAATACGGTTGTCCCGGGCAAGCGCTATCGCGGCCGCGTCCATCACCTCGAGGCCGCGCGCGAGCACGTCCTGGTGGCTGAGCTTGTCGTAGCGGGTGGCATCGGGGTCCTTCTTGGGATCGGCGCTGTAGACGCCGTCGACCTGGGTGCCCTTGAAGATGCCGTCGCACTGCATCTCGGCCGCCCGCAGGGCGGCGCCGCTGTCGGTGGTGAAGAAGGGATTGCCGGTGCCGCCGACGAAGACCACCACATGGCCCTTCTCGAGGCCGCGCGCGCGTCGCGCTGGGTGAAGGTCGAGCAGATCACCGGCATGTCGACCGCGGAAAACACGCGGGCGCGCACGCCGAGCCGCTCGATGGCGCTGCGCAGCGACAGGCCGTTCATCACGGTCGCCAGCATGCCGAGATAGTCGCCGGTCGTCCGGTCGCCGCCCTCGGCCGCAATCTTGACGCCGCGGAAGATGTTGCCGCCGCCGACGACCACGCCGACCTGGACACCGAGATCCTGGGCCTCGACGATCTCGCGCGCCACGCGCTCCACCACCGCCGAATCGATACCGAAGCCCTTGTCGCCCATCAGGGCTTCGCCCGAGAGCTTGAGGAGAACGCGCTTGTAGATCGGCTGTCGCGCCATGACGTCGGTCCCTTGTAAATCGCCCTGGCGAGGTGTCCGCACGGGTCACCCGGCCGTCGCCCGCAGGAGCAATAGGCCATCGCCGTAAAGAAGTCTTCCAACATTGCGGTGCCCGCGGGCCGCTTCTGGCGCGCCGGGAAGGCTTCCGCACAGCCTGGTGAAAGGGCGGACATGGAAAAGGCGCCGGACACGCCGGCGCCTTTTCACGTGTGGAGAGGAAAGGGCGAGGCGCCCTCTCCCGGGGCCCGGCCCGGACGGACCAGACCCGACGATCAGGCCTTGCCGGTACCGGCCGCCGCGGCGACCTCGGCGGCAAAGTCCGTCTCTTCCTTCTCGATGCCCTCGCCGAGATTGAAGCGGGCAAAGGCCTTGACCTTGATCGGCGCGCCGACCGTGGCCTCGGCGGCCTTCACGGCGGCCTCGACGGTCTTGTCCGGGTCCATCACGAAGGGCTGCTTGAGGAGGGTGACCTCCTCGTAGAACTTGCGGATGCGGCCCTCGACCATCTTCTCGATGATGTTGGCCGGCTTGCCCGATTCCCTGGCCTGCTCGGAGAAGATCGCGCGCTCGCGCTCGATCACGTCCTCGGAGATCTCGTCCGGCGTGACGCCGAGCGGGCTGGTGGCGGCGACATGCATGGCGATCTGGCGGCCGAGCTTCATCAGTTCGTCCGCGTTGCCGGCCGATTCGAGCGCGACCAGCACGCCGATCTTGCCGAGGCCCTCGGCGACCACCGCGTGGACGTAGGGGGCGACGACGCCCTGCTCGACCTCGAGGACGAGCGCGCGGCGCAGCGTCATGTTCTCGCCGATGGTGGCGACCAGGTCCTTGACCTCGGCCTCGACCGAATGACCCTTGCCCGGGTAGGCGGCCGCGCCGACCGCGGCGATGTCGCCGTCGACGTTGACCGCCACTTCGGCGACGTTGCGCACGAGGGTCTGGAACGCCTCGTTGCGGGCCACGAAGTCGGTCTCGGAGTTGACCTCGACGACCGCGGCCTTGGTGCCGGACACGGCGACGCCGACGAGGCCCTCGGCCGCAACCCGGCCGGCCTTCTTGGCGGCCTTGGACAGGCCCTTGGCGCGCAGCCAGTCGATCGCGGCTTCGATGTCGCCGTCGGTCTCCTTGAGCGCGTTCTTGCAGTCCATCATGCCCGCGCCGGTCTTCTCGCGGAGGTCCTTCACCTGAGCAGCCGAGATGGTCATCTGAGCCAGTTCCTTTTCGTCATCGGCAGATCGAATGCCGCCTCCATGGTGCCGCGCATTGCGACAGGCGGATGACGGAGACGGCGGGCTGCCGGAAAATCGGGCAAGCGCCCGGGGCCCGATGGCCACCGGCGCGCGACAAATATGGAGATCCGTCCCGTGGAACGGAGGCGCCGGCGCGGCATGGCTGCCGCGCGGCACACGGGGGCGGTGACCCGCCCCCGGACCGACCGGGCCGCGATCAGGCGGCCGGGGCAGCCGCCTCGGACTCGGGAGCGGCGGCCAGCGCCGGCTCCTCGAGCAGTTCCTCGGCGGCGCCGATGTCGACGCCGAAGTCGCCCTGGCCGCGCGAGATGCCGTCGATGGCGGCGCGGGCGATCAGGTCGCAGTAGAGCGCGAGCGCGCGGCCGGCGTCGTCGTTGCCCGGAACCGGGTAGGTGATGCCGTCCGGATCGCAGTTCGAATCGAGGATCGCCGCAACCGGGATGCCGAGACGACGGGCTTCCTGGATCGCGATGGCTTCCTTGTTCGTGTCGATCACGAAGATCAGGTCCGGAACGCCGCCCATGTCCTTGATGCCGCCGAGGGCACGCTCGAGCTTGTCACGCTCGCGGGTGAGGTTCAGGCGTTCCTTCTTGGTCAACTGGGTCGCCTGGGTGCCGAGCAGCATCTCGTCGAGCTTGCGCAGGCGCTGGATCGAGATCGAGATCGTCTTCCAGTTGGTCAGCATGCCGCCCAGCCAGCGGCTGTTCACGAAATACTGGGCCGACTTGCGGGCGGCGTCGGCGACGGGCTCCTGCGCCTGGCGCTTGGTGCCGACGATGAGCACGCGGCCGCCCTGGGCGACGGTGTCGCTGACCGCCTTCAGCGCCTGATGCAGCATCGGCACGGTCTGGGCGAGGTCGAGGATGTGGATGTTGTTGCGCGCGCCGAAGATGAAGGGCGCCATCTTCGGGTTCCAGCGGTGGGTCTGGTGACCGAAGTGGATGCCCGCTTCGAGAAGCTGGCGCATGGTGAAATCAGGGATAGCCATCAGTGTCGTCCTTTACCGGTTGATCCGCCGCGGGGGATTGGAACCTGGGTTCCGGTCACCGGTGGGATGCGCAGAAGCGCACCCGCGGCCCCGCGTGTGAGATGGCGGTGCTAATAGTCCAGTGAAGGAGCCTTGGCAACCCCGCGCGCCGCGGAAATCCGGCATGCGGGCCGTGCGGGACGCAGCTGCGCCCCCGGTAGCTGAGAGACTCACCCGGCAGGCCCGCCTCGATGCGCGGCCCCGTCCGCAGGACAGGGGCCTGCCGCAACCAATCCCGTGCAACGTCGCTCAGGCGAGCTCGACGTCGACCACGCCGGGAATCGCCTTCAGCGCGCCGGCAAGCTGCGGCGAGACGCGGTAGCTGCCGGGCAGCTTCACCTCCACCTCGCGGCGCCCCTCGTCGGCGAGCACGATCAGCGAGACGTCGCCGTCGCCGGCCGGCACGAGCTGGCGGTGGATGCTGTCCACCGGCTCGACGCTGCGCAGGAAGACGCGCAGCTTGTGCTGCAGCTTGGCGGCGGCCTCGTCGAGCGGCTCGACGCTGTCGATCCGCACGCTGATGCCCTCCGGCCGGTCCTCGGCGCCGACCAGCAGGATCAGCGACCGGCCGGGCTCGAGCATCTCCCGGTAATGGTTGAGGCCTTCCGAAAAGATCACCGCCTCGTACTGGCCCGACGGATCGGAGACGGCGAGGATGCCCATCTTGTTGCCGGACTTGGTCTTGCGCTCCTGCCGGCCGACGATGGTGCCCGCCAGCCGTCCCGCCGCCGCCCCGCGCTTGACCGCCACCGAGAACTCGGCCCAGGTCTGCACCCGCAGCCGGCCGAGCAGCGCGGCATAGGCGTCGAGCGGATGGGCCGAGAGATAGAAGCCGATCGCGGCATGCTCGCGCTGCAGCTGCTCCTCGGGAAGCCACGCGGCGACCACCGGCAGACGCACCGGCTCGACCTCGGCCGCGCCGCCGAACAGCTCGTCCTGGCCGCTCGCCGCCCGGTCGGCGCGATGCGCAGCTGCGCCCAGCACCTTCTCGATGCCCTCGAACATGCGCGCCCGGTTGCTCTCGATCCCGTCGAAGGCACCGGCGGCAACGAGGCTCTCCATCATCCGCTTGTTGAGCGCCTTCGGCTGGATGCGGGTCGCAAAGTCGGACAGGTCGGCAAAGGCGCGCCCGCCGCGCACCTCGACCAGATGCTCGACCGCCTGGCGCCCGACGCCCTTGATCGCGGCGAGTGCATAGAGGATGCGCCCGTCCTTCACCTCGAACTCGACGTCCGAGCGGTTGATCGACGGCGGCATCACCTCGATGCCGAGCCGGATCGCCTCGCGGCGGAAGTCGTTGAGCTTGTCGGTGTTGCCCATGTCGAGCGTCATCGACGCCGCCATGAACTCGACCGGATGGTTGGCCTTCAGATAGGCGGTCTGGTAGGCGACCAGCGCATAGGCGGCCGCGTGCGACTTGTTGAAGCCGTAGTCCGCGAACTTGGCGAGCAGGTCGAAGATCGTGTCGGACTGGGCCTTGTCGAGCCCGGCCCGCAGCGCGCC
The DNA here is from genome assembly GCF_001720135.1 of Methylobrevis pamukkalensis. GTDB lineage: Bacteria > Pseudomonadota > Alphaproteobacteria > Rhizobiales > Pleomorphomonadaceae > Methylobrevis > Methylobrevis pamukkalensis. The sequence goes on along the minus strand of NZ_MCRJ01000028.1, from coordinate 6,721 downwards.
CTCGACGAAGCGCGCGCGCTGGTCGTCCATCTCCGACTTGATCTTCTTGCCCATGGCCCGGCGCAGCATGTCCGCTTCGCCGAGCGAATAGCCGGACAGGATCTGCGCGATCTGCATCACCTGTTCCTGGTAGACGATGATGCCGTAGGTCTCTTTGAGCACCGGCTCCAGCAGCGGGTGGATGTAGTCGGGAACCTCGTGGCCGTGTTTGCGCGCGCCGTAGACCGGGATGTTGGCCATCGGACCCGGCCGGTAGAGCGCGACGAGGGCGATGATGTCCTCGAAGCGGTCCGGCTTGATGTCGGCGATCGCCTTGCGCATGCCCATGCTTTCCAGCTGGAACACGCCGACGGTCTCGCCGCGCTGGAGCATCGCATAGGTGGGCGGATCGTCGAGTGGCAAGGCGGAAAGGTCGACGTTCACCCCGCGCCGGGCGATGAGATCGACCGCCTTCTGCAGCACGGTCAGTGTCTTCAGGCCGAGGAAGTCGAACTTCACGAGGCCGGCGCTCTCCACCCATTTCATGTTGTACTGGGTGACCGGCATGTCGGAGCGCGGATCGCGGTAGAGCGGCACCAGCTGGTCGAGCGGCCGGTCGCCGATGACGATGCCGGCGGCGTGGGTCGAGGCGTGGCGGTAGAGGCCTTCGAGCTTCAACGCCATGTCGAGCAGACGGTCGACGATCTCCTCGTCGCGCCGCGCCTCGCGCAGGCGCGGTTCGTCGGTGATCGCCTGGGCGAGCGTCACCGGATTGGCCGGGTTCTGGGGCACCAGCTTGCACAGCCGGTCGACCTGGCCGTAGGGCATCTGCAGCACGCGGCCGACGTCGCGCAGCACGGCGCGGGCCTGCAGCGTGCCGAAGGTGATGATCTGCGCCACCTGCTCGCGGCCGTATTTCTCCTGCACGTAGCGGATCACCTCGTCGCGGCGGTCCTGGCAGAAGTCGATGTCGAAGTCCGGCATCGAGACGCGTTCGGGATTGAGGAAGCGCTCGAACAGCAGGGCAAAGCGCATCGGGTCGAGGTCGGTGATGGTCAGCGCCCAGGCGACGAGCGACCCGGCGCCGGACCCGCGCCCCGGACCGACCGGAATGCCCTGCCCCTTGGCCCACTTGATGAAGTCGGCAACGATCAGGAAGTAGCCGGGAAACTTCATCCCCGAGATGATCGACAGCTCGAACTCGAGCCGGGCGCGGTACTCGTCCTCGCCGAGGCCGGGGGCGGTGCCATGGCGCGCCAGCCGGAGCGCAAGACCCTCGCGGGCCTGGCGTTCGAGTTCCAGCGCCTCCACCCGTTCCGCCTCGCCGACGTCGGCGACATCGCCGCCGGCAAAGCGCGGCAGGATCGGCTTGCGCTTCTTCGGACGGACGTTGCAGCGCCGCGCGATCTCGACGGTGTTGTCGAGCGCCTCCGGCAGGTCGCGGAAGGTGGCGACCATCTCGGCCCTTGTCTTGAAATAGTGTTCGGGCGTCAGCCGGCGCCGGTTGTCGTCGGCCATCACCCGGCCCTCGGCGATGGCGATCAGCGCGTCGTGGGCCTCGAAGGCGTCGCGATCGGGAAAGAAGCACTCGTTGGTGGCGACGATCGGCAGGCCGCGCGCATAGGCGAGATCGAGCAGGCCCGATTCGGCGAGGCGCTCGGCTTCGGTGCCGTGACGCTGGAGCTCGACATAGAGCCGGTCGCCGAACAGGGCGTACAGGCGTTCGAGCCGCTGGTCCGCCAGCACCCGGTGGCCGCCGACGATGGCCCGGTCGATCGGCCCGCTCGGGCCGCCGGTGAGCAGGATGATGCCGTCCGTCATGCCTTCGAGGGCCGTGAAGGGAAGATGGGCGAGCGCGCCGGGCTCGGTCTCCATGTAGGAGCGGCTGACGAGGGTCACGAGATTGTCGAAGCCGCGCGCGGTCGCGGCGATCAGGACCAGCGAATAGAGATTCGGGCCGGCGTTGGGGCGGCGCGGATCGAGTGCCTCGTCGGCAAAGTCGATGGCGATCTCGCAGCCGACGATCGGCTGCAATCCGGCACCGGCGGCCTTCTCGGAAAATTCCAGGGCGCCGAACAGGTTGCCGCGGTCGATGACGCCCACGGCCGGCTGCCGGTCCTTGGTGGCGAGATCGACGATCTTGCCGAGCGGCAGCGCGCCTTCCAGCAGCGAGTAGGCCGAGTGCACCCGAAGATGCACGTAGTCGAGATCCGCCATGGCCGTCCGCCCTTTCGCGCCCGCACCGGACGCCCTTCCCGGAGACATGACCGCAAACGGTCCGGCACCTCAACCACCGATCGGCCGGCTGGCGGCCACCGCTGTGGAAAAGACCCGTCAGGCGGCGACGAGTGCCAGCATCGTCGAGAACACGACCAGCGCCGAGAGGCCGGCCACGTCCCGCACCAGACGGGAGTTCGCCACATGGCGGGCGGCGACCCGGTGCAGCGGCTCCACGAAATCGGCGACCGGCACCGCGCGGCCGATCCGGCCGTCACGGCGGGCAACCGCGATCAGCAGATGCCGGCAGCGCTCGTCGAGATCGCCGACCCGGCCGCGGCGGGCGTGGATCTCGCCGATTCGCGCGAGCGTGTCGCGGGCCAGGGTGTCACGAACCAAGGTGCCACGGGCATGAGTGCGGTTGCGAACGCCGGGGGTGCAGAGCGGTGCGGGGAACATGAACGCCTCCTCGTATTCCCGTTTTGTTCTTGTCACTATGTTGCCATTCCGTTCTCCTCGTCAAGAGCCGTTTTCAAGAGTCGCAAGTCGGAGGTCGGGCAGGGAAAGAGCCGTCGGACTGTCATGGGCCGTTTGCGGGACGGCGCGCCGCGCCGCCCCGTTCAGTCATCCGGCCAGCACCGTCCGGTGGGGGCCCGCCCTAAGCTCAGTCGCGCGGAACGACCTTGCCGTCGGCCAGCGTGATCCGGCGGTCCATGCGCGCCGCGATCTCCATGTTGTGCGTGGCGATCAGCGCGGAGAGGCCGGTGCCGCGCACCAGCGCCAGCAGGGCATCGTAGACATAGTGCGACGTCTTGGGGTCGAGGTTGCCGGTCGGCTCGTCGGCGAGCAGCAGCCGCGGGGCGTTGGCGACCGCGCGGGCGATGGCGACGCGCTGGCGTTCGCCGCCGGAAAGCTCCGCCGGCAGATGGCTCGCCCGGTTGTCGAGCTTGAGGTAGGCGAGCAGCGCCATGGCGCGCTCGCGGGCATCGCTTCGGCCGAGGCCGGCGATCATCTGCGGCACGACCAGGTTTTCCACCGCCGTGAATTCCGGCAGCAGGTGGTGGAACTGATAGACGAAGCCGATGTCGCTGCGGCGGATCGCCGTGCGGGCAGCATCGTCGAGGGTGGCGCAGGCGCGGCCGCAGACCCGGATGTCGCCGCTGTCGGGCTTTTCCAGGAGGCCGGCGATCTGCAGCAGCGTGGACTTGCCGGTGCCGGACGGGGCGACGAGGCCGACGATCTCGCCCGGGTGGAGCGTGAAGTCCGCGCCGGTGAGGATCTCGAGGCGGCCCTGCCCTTCGGCGAAGGCCCGGGTGATGCCGACGAGTTCGAGCGTCGGGACGCCCTCGACGATCGCCGAGGCCGTGGGCTGGGCGGACTTGGCCGTCATCATTCGTACCTCAGGGCTTCGACCGGATCGAGCCGCGCGGCGCGCCAGGCGGGATAGACGGTGGCGAGGAAGGACAGCCCCAGCGCCATCAGCAGCACGGTGACGGTCTCGCCGACCTGGATCTCGGCCGGAAGCTGGCTGAGATAGTAGAGCTCTGGCGAGAAGATCTCCGTGCGCGTCAGCCAGGAGACGAACTGCCGGATCGATTCGATGTTGAGGCAGACCACCATGCCGAGCAGGAAGCCGGCCAGGGTGCCGACGACGCCGATGCTGGCGCCGGTGATCAGGAAGATGCGCAGGATCGAGCCGCGGGTCGCGCCCATGGTGCGCAGGATCGCGATGTCGTGGCCCTTGTCCTTCACGAGCATGGTCAGGCCCGAGATGATGTTGAGGGCGGCCACCAGCACGATCATCGTCAGGATCATGAACATCACGTTGCGCTCCACCTCGAGCGCGGAAAAGAAGGTGACGTTGCGCTGTCGCCAGTCGGAGAGACGTTCGGCCGCCCGGCTGCGGTGCCGATGCTGTCGCGCAGACCGCCGACCATGTCGGGATCGTCGAGGAACACGTCGATCGCGCTCGCCACCCCGTCGAGGCTGAAATAGCGCTGCGCCTCCTCGATCGGCATGAAGACGAAGGTGGAGTCATATTCCGACATGCCGATCTCGTAGATCGACGAGACCTCGTAGGCCTTCACCCGCGGCGTGGTGCCGAGCGCGGTGACGGTGCCCTTGGGGCTGACCAGCGTCACCCGGTCACCGACCGCGACGCCGAGATTCTGCGCGAGGCGCACGCCGATGGCGATGCCGGTGCCCGAATCGAAGCCGTCGAGCGTGCCCTGGCGGAGAGTGCCGGCGATCAGGGGAATGTTCTCCAGATCCATGGCGGTGACGCCGCGCACCAGCGTGCCGAAGGCGCCGGACGGGCCGGAGGCGAGCACCTGGCCCTCCACGAAGGGCATCGCCAGGCGCACGCCCTTCACCTCGGCGATGCGCCGGGCCACCTCGGTGTAGTCGGTGAAAGGGGTGTCGATCGGCTGGACCACCACATGGCCGTTGATGCCGAGGATCTTGTCGAGCAGCTGGCCGCGGAAGCCGTTCATGACCGCCATGACGATGATCAGCGTGGCAACGCCCAGCATGATGCCGAGGAAGGAAAAGCCCGCGATCACCGAAATGAAGGCTTCCTCGCGGCGCGAGCGCAGATAGCGTCCGGCCAGCATCCACTCGAAAGGCTCGAACAGCCTGAACGACGGCAAGGTCTTCATGTGCGGATCCGTTCCGGCGCGGATCGGGGCGCCGTCTTTCTGGTCAATTTCGGGAGAATCGCCAACGATGGGAATCGTATCATGCCGGGTGCTTCTCCGAGAAAAGCGGCGGAACTCCGGCAGCACAAGCCGTTGCTGCCGAAGCCGTCCGATTGCCCACCGAATTCCCTCGCCACCGTCGCGGGAGCCGCAATGCCTCAGCCCGCGAGCCGTGCCAGCGCCGATTCGAGGGACAGCGTCTCGCGCTCGCCGGTGGCGCGCCGCTTCAGCTCGACGACGCCGTCGGCCAGGCCCTTCGGCCCGACGATCAGCTGCCAGGGCAGGCCGATCAGGTCCATGGTGGCGAACTTGGCCCCTGCCCGGCCGTCGGTGTCGTCATAGAGCACGTCGCGGCCGGCCGCCTCGAGGCGGGCGAGGATGTTCTCGCAGGCCAGATCCACGGCCGCATCGCCGGCCTTGAGATTGATGAGGCCGACGTCGAAGGGGGCGACAGACTCCGGCCAGACGATGCCGGCGTCGTCGTGTCCGGCCTCGATCAGGGCCGCGACGAGGCGCGACACGCCGATGCCGTAGGAGCCCATGTGCACCGGGCGCTCGACGCCGTCGGGGCCGGCGACCTTCGCGCCCATCGGCTCGGAATACTTGGTGCCGAAATAGAAGATGTGGCCGACCTCGATGCCGCGCGCGTCACCTGCCGGTTGGCGGGAAGCTCGGCGAAGGCCGCCTCGTCGTGCATCTCCTCGGTGGCCGCGTATTTCGCGGTCCAGTCGGCGACGATCGGCGACAGATCCGACTCGAAATCGACGTCGGCGCCGGGGACCGGGGTTTCGAGCAGCTCGCGATCGAGGAAGACGGCGCTTTCGCCGGTCGAGGCGAGCACGATGAACTCGTGGGTCATGTCGCCGCCGATCGGGCCGGAGTCGGCCTTCATCGGGATCGCCTTGAGGCCGAGGCGCTCGAAGGTGCGCAGATAGGCGACGAACATCCGGTTGTAGGCCCGGCGTGCGCCTTCCTGGTCGACGTCGAAGGAATAGGCGTCCTTCATCAGGAACTCGCGGCCGCGCATCACGCCGAAGCGCGGGCGGACCTCGTCGCGGAACTTCCACTGGATATGGTAGAGGTTGCGCGGCAGGTCGCGGTAGGAGCGCACGTAGGACCGAAAGATGTCGGTAATCATCTCCTCGTTGGTGGGCCCGAACAGCATCTCGCGCTCGTGGCGATCGGTGATGCGCAGCATTTCCTTGCCGTAATCGTCGTAGCGCCCGCTTTCACGCCACAGGTCCGCCGACTGGATGGTCGGCATCAGGATCTCGATCGCGCCGGACCGGTTCTGCTCCTCGCGCACGATGCGGCCGACCTTGTCGAGCACCTTCAGGCCGAGCGGCAGCCAGGAGTAGATGCCCGCCGACTGCTGGCGCATCATGCCGGCGCGCAGCATCAGCCGATGCGAGACGATCTCGGCTTCCTTCGGCGTTTCTTTGAGGATCGGGAGGAAATAGCGCGACAGGCGCATCGGCGAGGCCTTTTTTGGTCATCGGGCGGGCATGGCGAGGGTCGTCCGTCGGTTCGCCCGCTGCGATCCGCCCTGCTCCGCAGCGATCGCGAAGCCGGCGAACCACCGGAAGCGTGCACCGGACAGGATCGGCGAAGCCACGCCACAGAAAGCGCATCACCGTGAAAAACTCAAGGCCCGCGCCCCGGATCGACGCCGGATCCACCCGCCCCGCTCGTGCGCGAGGCCCGGCCGATCGTGCGAAACCCCCGACAGTTCACAGCCCAAAAAGAAGGCAGCCGCCGCCGTCGCACCAAAATTCGTCATATCCTCATGGCTTTGCACCTTCGTGCCCGCCCCTGCAAAAGGTGCATAG